>JAHIKF010000009.1 GCA_018897875.1 Pseudomonadota bacterium
CCACGGGAGACCCAGACAAAAAGCTTGGCGGGCAAAAAGCCATCGATCCTGCTTTTGGTCGGGCCCCCAAAGTCTTTCTGGACCACGCCTTGCAGCAATGGAATACCTTCGTGGAAGAGAAGTTCGGGGAGTAAGCTTATCCACCGTGTCTGACTCTCGAACTGGGATTTGCCGCCGCCGGGCGCAGAGGCCGTTAAGGAAGGAGAGGAGCCTTGCGAAAAATCGTTTTCACCCTTTTGTTAGCTATTCTGAGCACACTTGCTCTTACAGCTCATGACTATGGTGCGGAAACAAGATTTTCAAGTAACTTTACCGATCTTACGAAAGATTGCAAGGATGCATTTAAGGAGGTAGGAGAAGGCCAAGATATGCCACTTAATTGCAGGGGGTACGGTGGGTATTATATCAACATAGACTACAGCGCATTTGCCTCACATATTACAATTAATACCATCAATGGCAATGATGGCATTGATTTAGCTACAGAAAGTATAAACTATAATAAGTAAAAAGGAAATCTAATTGAATGGCGTCTTGCAGATGGCAAACCTTTTGCTGTTATCTTAAAAATATCGAAATATGATAACCAAATTCAAGATATGGGTGATAATCCATATCAGAGAAAATATAAGATAGGAGATTTATTAATCATTAAGGGTCTGAAAGGCTATGAGCATATTGATTTTAAAATAGATTTTAAAACCACAACTGACGCAATTAAGAAGGCGAGAAGGTTGGCAGATAACGCTTACTTAAAAGGTAGTCCCTAGAGTTTTAATTAAGCCTAACTATCTAAGGACTCGAAGGGACAATGTAGTTGCCAGTACCAGAAGGCGCAGCTCTATAAGATAAGCCGATAGAGAGTAATAAACCGCAAGGGTTATGTTGAGTGGACTGAATTTATATCCCCCTTGATAAATAACACTACAAACAAAGGGGCCGTCACGGGGGGAGAGAAACCTTGAAAAGATTTCTTATCATCCAACTCCTGGTCCTCCTGGTCCTCTTGGTCTTCCCCTTTCTATCAAATGCCGAGCCGCAGGCGGGGCCGGCAATTTACCCAGTTTGGGCGACCGATACCTCCGGGGGGGGGTGACCTCACTGGCTACCTGTTAGGCGGGTGGTTCAAGGACGGCTGGGACCAGGAAACCTACCGCTTCTATAGCCTCACCGGGGAGTTGGGCGCCGCCCCTGGTACTCCTCCCGCTCCTTTTGGCGAAGAAGGCAACCCCTGTCACGACACCCTGGCGCCTTCCTTTACTACCTCCCCGGTGAGTGCGGGAGGCCTGGTCCGACATTATGCGGCTGGCTTGGCCACCGCAGTCAAAAATGGTTTGGGGACCTCTCCCCCCGAGTTTAACCCCGACAAGTTTCCTCTTTTTGTAGCCGAATTGTCTCGTGGGCGGCATGATAGCACGGACGCGGTTTTCGGGTTACAGAGCAACGCTATCTCCCCATCTATCACGACCAGGTTCTGAAAACGGCTCAGCGATCGACGCGTTCCCGCAGTTCCTTGCCAACCTTGAAAAAGGGCAATTTCTTGCCGTCTACCTTGATGAGGTCGCCGGTCTTGGGGTTGCGGCCTTTATAGCCATTGTAAAATTTCACCTTGAAACTGCCAAAGCCGCGAATTTCGATGCGTTCCCTTTGCACCAGGGCATCCGCCATGTTCTCAAAAACGGCGCTGACCACCATCTCTGCCTTCTTCAAGGTGATATTCTCAGCTTTGGCCAGAGCTTCGATGAGTTGCGACTTATTCATACCGCTATTCTCCTTGGTGGTGTGCGCCGAAGCCCTTACGGGTGCTGGCGAACCCAATTCTTCTCGTAGGGGGCACGTTACCACAAATTTGGGCGTAAAGTCAATTTTCCCCAGATTTCGCACGCATACCAATCCCTCGGCGACCAGATGTTGCACAGCTGGGAAGCCTAAGGACCCCCGCGGGGCCAACACCGCTTGGTAATGGTGCACCAGCGGGCCCCTCAAAGAGTCTGTCGCCCTTCTCCTGGCCGAACTTGCACAACGGGAGCACTGACTCATCCAAATGCATCCTCAGCCCTCCCTCCGGAAAGAGAAATCTATGGTACTGAGGACCACTCACAGACCCACCACGCCACGCAAACAGTCACCCCAAGGGCAAAGCAGGGGTAATCTTGCCACGCGGCCAGGGTTCCGCCGGAACCATCCCCAGCCGCCCCGACGCCGCCACGGCGCCAGGCCAACGCCGCCCGCTACACAGGCTGGACGGCACCGACGCCGTTTTCTGCGGTTTCGTCTGAAAATCCCCCACTCACTGAAATCACCGGCGTTCGGAAATGGCAGACCTTGCCCGCCGGGGCACTTTTCACAGCTACCTCCCATACATCGCGCTGCTCGGTGGGTTCAAGGACGGCCAGGGGGCGGACTTGTTTTTCTAACATTGGCTGGGTTTCACAAGGGGGCGTGGTGAGGCCCTGGGGCCTCAAATTAGTCGCTACCTGGGAGCCGGTTATCACCCTGTGTGCTCACCTCTCCTTCAGACAGGCCCCGCCAACCTGCCGGATTTTTGCTTATAAAATTTTGGGGGAGAGTCGATGCCGGGGCGGGTGTTCCATGCCGGGGTTTTCCGGGGAGGACAAAAACGGTATGAATAATATTTTGGGGTTGGTGTCCGGGTCACTCATAACTCAAAAACGACGGGTAAAATTTAGATACCCAGACATCAAGCGGCTTTCTTCCATTTATTTATCTCCAGCGCCATGGAATGTTGAAATTGTTTTTGGATCAGGTCCATGGTGAAGTTGGTTTTGAGTTGGAAGATACTCC
>JAHIKF010000071.1 GCA_018897875.1 Pseudomonadota bacterium
CTTTGCGCCAAACCTGTCGCGTGCGGGGCCGTCAGACCTTTCCGGTCCTAGTGGAGGCGATGACCTGTTACTTCAAGGGGCTCCAACCAGATATCGCCTGGATCTCACAAGCCTAATTTTTAACCCTGTGATCAAGTACATTAAATGAGGTGGTTATGAGTAAACTATGATCATTTTTCCATGGCTGGCATCGCACACCTCAGCGAAGGAAGGATACCTACTATGTATCCGCGATTTGAGACCTTACAAAAATGTTCTGATATATGAACAATAAATCTCGCCGAATGCTCCCCTGATCTCCCTGAAATTCCTAAGTTGCGGCCAAAAACTTCTCCAGACTCTCCTGGTTCTCCACGTTGTGAAAGTTCTCCTTGGGCTCATCCGGCAAGGTTTTCCGCACCAGTCCGGTGAGGACGTTTTTGGGTCCCACTTCCACCCAGGTGTCCACCCCGGCGGCCTGCAGATTGAGGATGAGTTCGGCCCAACGCACCGGGCTGGTGAGTTGGGCCCCCATGGCCGCCCGGAGGGCGCCCGGGTCCGTCTCCGTCGCCGCGGTGGCGTTGAGATAGAGGGGCAGCCGGGGAGCCCTAAAGTCCAGCTTCGCCATGAACGCGGCGAAATCCCGGCTGGCCTCCGCCATCAAAGGCGAGTGCCAGGCCCCGGAGACCTTTAAGGGGATCACCTTGGCTCCTTCGGCTTTGGCCAGATTCCCCGCCCGGGCCACCATTTCCGGGGCGCCGGAAATTACCGTCTGTACCGGGGTATTAAAGTTGGCCAGGGCAATGGGGCCTTCCTTGGTCAAGGGATGGACCAGCCCCTTCAGCTTCTCCGGCGTCAGGCCGATGACCGCCACCATGGCGCCCGGATATTTCTCCGCTTCCCGGTGCATGAGGCGGCCGCGCTCGCGCACTGCGGCGATGGTATCATTGGCGCTCAGCACCCCCGCGGCGTAAAGGGCGCTGTACTCCCCCAGGCTGTGGCCGCACACCGCGACCGGCGTAACCCCGGCTTTGGCCAGGGCCCGGTAGAGACAGAGATTGACCACGGTCACCGCGGGCTGGAGATTCACCGTCAGGGTGAGTTCCTCCATGGGACCGGTGAAACAGAGCCTCTTTAAAGGCAGCCCGGTGGTTTCCTCCGCCAGGCCGAACAACTCCCGGGCGCCGGGGTCGGCTTCAAAAAGGTCCTGGCCCATGCCCACGTACTGGGAACCCTGCCCGGGAAAGAGAAAAGCAACAAGAGCCATAGTTCACCTCAAGCTAAAGAAATTAAATAATTATTTTACCTTTAAAAGTCTGGCATCGGAAGCCGGGCGGGGAGGTTTTTCTGCCCGGGCCAAAATTTTCCTAAAACCTGAACCTGCACTAGCCGTTTCAGGCTTTGAGGGTTGACAAGGCCCTTAAGGTTCGGATATTTTGAACCTGCCAGAGGAAAACTACGTCTTTCAATATTTATTGCCCGGAATAATAATAGGATAAATTGCACAGTGAAAAAGTCTAAGAAATTAATTTTTACTGGCCTAATGGTTCTTATGGTGGTCATTTGTATAGAAGGCTTGGCCCGCCTAACGTATTTCGTTATGTACCGGCGTGCCTATGATGTGTCTAATTTGTATAATTTCATGAAACATAGCAAATACAAGCTGAGCGATGAATTTGCCTTGTGGTGGGATCAGGAGATCATCCATCCATATTTAGGTTTTGTTATTGATTTTAAGGATGAAAAAAAGAATAACGAGACCTACGGATTTACCACCAGCGTGGACCCGGTAATCAAAAGGGAGCCCGGCAAATTGAACGTGGTGGTCTTCGGGGGATCGGTGGCGGGAAGCATGGGACCGATCTTTCGAGAGGCCTTCCACCGGGTTTGCCGGGTGCCCCCCAACGTTGTCACCTTGGGGGTCGCCGGCTATAAGCAGCCTCAACAACTGTTGGCGTTGACCTATTTTTTGTCCCTGGGGGCCGAATATGATCTGATTATCAACCTGGACGGCTATAACGATATCGTGCTGCCTGTTACCGATAATTATGATATAGGGGTCAACCCCTTTTTCCCCAGGAATTGGAATCTGAGGATCTCTCGCCAACCGAGCAAAAAAATCCTGGCGGTGATCGGCAAGGTGCGATACTTGCGGGACCTCAAGGAGGAAAACCTGGAAGCCTTGACCTCCAGCTTCTTTAGAGGCAGCGCCGTATTCGGCCTTATGAAGGTGCAGCAATTTGGACTATTAAACCGGAATATTGATCGCACCAACCATAAATTGCTCGAATTGCAGCAGGAGGAAGTCAAAAAATTCGAAGAAACCGGACCATTCTTTCCCTATAAAGATATCCGGCAGCTTTACGATGATGCCGCGGCGGTTTGGGTACGGGGTTCGGTGCTGCTGGACCAGCTGGCCCGAGAAAACAACATGGAATATTATCATTTCCTCCAGCCCAATCAATATGTTAAGGGGTCAAAGGTCCTGACTGCGGAAGAGAGGCGCACGGCTTATCAGGAAAAGTACAAAACCAGCCAATCGGCTCTTATCGGTTATCCGATACTCATCAAACAAGGCAGGAAACTGCTGGAGAGGAACATTAAATTCTTTGACGCCACCATGGTGTTTGCCAAAGAAAGAGAGACTGTCTATGTAGATATTTGCTGCCATTATAACGAGCGCGGCAAAGAAGTGTTGGCCGCATATATTATGGATAAAATTGTCCAAAATCCCCGGATAAAGCCATTTCTGAAAGAACCGCAACCAGGACCCGGCCCTTCAAAAAATTGACGGATTACCGCAGAACAATTTCTGGAACTTATCAATTTCCGCCTTGACTTCGGGCCGGGTGACCACCGCGGTGATGGCGCACACCGCGTCGGCGCCGGCCTCGATGACCGCAGGCGCATTGGCCAGGGTGATGCCGCCGATGGCCACCAGGGGGAGGGACACCTGCCGGCGAATCTCGGCCAAAAGCGCCACCCCGGTGGGGGCGCCGGCGTCATCCTTGGTGGCGGTGCTGAAGATGGGCGACACTCCCAGATAATCCGCGCCCGCGGCCTGGGCCGCCAGGGCTTCGACCACATTGTGGACCGTAACGCCGATTATTTTGTCAGGACCCATAAGTTTCCTGGCTTCGTGGGAGGAGAGGTCCTCCTGGCCCAGATGCACCCCGTCGGCCCCCACCTCCAGGGCGAGATCCACCCGGTCGTTGACCAAAAACCGGATGTGGCGGCAGAGCTGCCGCAATTGCCGGGCCTCGGCCAGCAGGTCCCGGGTACGGCCCTGCTTCTGTCGGTACTGCACCACCCGGACCTTGGCTGCCACCGCCGCGGCCACGTCGCTTAAGTTCCCGGCCCGGCTCAAGGCCGACTCGGTGATGAAATAGTAGCCTCTCACCCGCTTATCCGCTCACCCGCCGTAACTCCGCCAGGGTCGGCTCGTCCAGGGCGTCCAGGCAGTCAAAGAGTTTTACCTTGAAGCTGCCGGGGCCCGGGGAGAGTTCGGCCGCGAGCTCCGCCGCCACATTAAAGCAGATCAGGCCCGCGGCCGCGGCCAGGGCCAGGTCCGGCTCCACCGCGGCAAAGGTGCCGATCACCGAAGCCACCATGCAGCCGGTGCCCACCACCCGGGACATGAGGGGGTGGCCGTTTTTGACCACAAACCGCCGGCTGCCGTCAACCACCAGGTCTTCCGGACCGGTGATGACCACCGTGCACTTCCGCCTGAGGGCCAGGCTCAGGGCCACCTCCTCCAGGTCTATCTCCACCGGGGCGGCGTCCACCCCTTTGGTCCGGACCTGGGCCCCGCTGATCCTGGCCACCTCCGAGGCGTTGCCCTTAATGAGGTCAATCCTGGCCTCGTCCAACAGCTCGAAGCACGTCCGGTCCCGGAAGGAGGTGGCCCCGGCCCCGCAAACGTCCAAAACCACTGGAATCCCTTTGGCGTTAGCGGCTCGGGCCGCAATCTTCATGGCCTCGACCAACTGCACCGTCAGGGTACCGATGTTGAGGACCAGGGCGGAGGCGAGCTGGACCATCTCCTCCACCTCTTCTTGGGCATGCGCCATGACCGGGGAGGCCCCCAGCACTTTAACCACCTGGGCGCAGTCGTAGATGGTGACCCAGTTGGTCAGGTGATGAATCACCGGGCTTTGCTCCCGGACTCTCTCCAGCAGGGTAAAGGCTTTGAGCTTGATGGTGGGCATGAACCGATCCTGTAGAATTTCTTTTCACTATATTGTTTAAGTGTTTGCGGGGCAAAAGCAAATGAAGCCCGAGGCAGGAGGCACCCTGGAGGGAGTGGCTCGTCGGGCCGAATTTTTTCGTCAGAAGTCCTCAGGAGATGATCATCTCCCTTAAGGCCCGGGCCGCGGCCATAACATCCGCGGCCGCCGTGACCGCGCTCATTACCGCCGGGTGCCGGGCTCCCCGGGCCACCACTTGGGCAATGTTGCCTACATTGATGCCGCCCATGGTGCTCCAGGGAATCGTCAGATGCGGCGTCAGGCGTGGGATGGCCTCAACCCCTAACACCACGGCGTTAGGCTTGGTAGCGGTGGGAAAGATGGGGCCGATATTAACGTATCCGGCCCCGGCGTCCTGGGCCGCCAGCGCCTCTTCCAGACCATGGCTGGAGGCGCCGACGATGAGGTCCGGACCGATACGCCGGGCCGCGGCCACGGGGAGGTCCGTCTGGCCCAGGTGCACCCCGTCGGCCCCCGCGGCCAGGGCGATGTCCACCCGGTCGTCGATAATCAGCAAAGCCCCCGCGGCCTCAGTGCGCCAGCGGTATTCCAGGGCCAACTCGAAAAGAGGGCGGTCTGCCAGGTCCTTTTCCCGGAGTTGCACGATTTTCACCCCCGCGGCCAGAACCTGGTCCAAAACCGTAAGCGAAGTGCGGCCGGCGCAGAAGGCTTCCGTGATGACCACGTAGAGGTCGGCGTGCGCAAACGCGGCCAGGCGCCGGGCCAGGTCCATCAGCCGCCCCCCACCAGGCGCACCAGTTCCAGGACGTCGCCCTCGGACAAATGGGTTTCCCGGTAGGCCTCGCGGTCCACGATCTCCCGGTTGCGCTCCACGATGGTCCCCTGGGGGTGGAGGCCCA
>JAHIKF010000072.1 GCA_018897875.1 Pseudomonadota bacterium
AAGGGGCACACCCAGCCGCAGGTCATCCGGCCCACCGCGGTGCCGATGAAGCCCAGATAACCCACCACGATGGCGCCCGTGAGGGGAAAGCCGCCGGTGCTGAACCGCAGGCTGGCCATGAAATTCTGGAAGGCGCCCACCGGACAGGACAGCAGCGCCCCGGGACAGGAGTAACAATTGAGGCCCGGATTGCACACCGCCTTTAAGGGACCCTGATAAATTACCGCGCCCCCGAAGGGGAAGAGCAAGTAGGCGTTGGTACCCAACGCCATCAGGGTCTGGATCAGTGACCGTAGTCTGGTCATTATCCCACCCCGATGCAGGCTAGTCAGATGGTGTTACCCAGATTCATCAGGTATTCCAACTCACCCGTGTTGACCCCGAGAATAAATAAGATGGTGAAAATGATGATGAGCCACAAAACTTTCTTGGGCATGCACCCGCCTCCCCTAGATCCCGCTCACCTCAGCAGGGCGGTTGATCGAAACCCAGACTTGTTTCTCCTCGATATTATATCCATGTGGGCGGTTAGGGGGAAAAATTTTTTCCGGATGAAGACAATTTCTTGACAATTGCATATTTATTATTATATATGAATATTATGAAAGATGAATATTTGCAGAAGCGGTTGGAACGGGCGGCCCGGTGCCTCAAGGTGCTGGCCCACCCGATTCGCCTGATGATCATCCATCTCCTGGGCGAAGGCGAACTGTCGGTGCAGGAGTTGGAAAAGGCGGTGGGTATCAGCCAATCCAGCGTGTCCCAGCACTTGGGCCTGCTCAGAGACAAGGAAATCCTTGAATCCCGGCGGGTGGCCCAACAGGTGTTCTACCGCTTGCGGGACGCGCGGCTTCTGCAACTCACGGCGATTACCCGGGAGTTGTTCTGCCGGATGGAATGAGGCCAGGGCCGGGGCGCCAGGCCGGCAGACGCCTTCACCGGGAGGTGAAACCGGTCTGCCCCGCCGGGTCGGCCGCACCGGCAAGCCTTACCTGGAAATCTGATCAACAAATTTCGTTATGATTTTAAGGAGAAAATCAGCATGACTGCCAACAAACCGAAAGAAACCGCCGCCTTTATCTGCTCCCGGGACACGTTGGACGGCGCCTATCCACCGCTCATCCTGGCCATCAACGCCGCCCGGGCCGGCATGGAAACCAAAGTTTTTTTCACCTTTATGGGCATCAACCTGGCCTGTAAAGGGGGCATTGAGAAGGCCAGATTCATTCCCCCCGGAGTTATGGGCGCGGTACCGGGAATGTCCGCCATTGCCACCGGCATGATGAAGAAGAAGATCGACAAGGCCCAGATCCCCTCTCTGGCGGAACTGATGGAGATGGCTCAACTGGAAGGGGTGGAGTTGGTAGTCTGTAGAATGACCATCGACATGATGGAATTAAAAGAAGATCAACTGGTGGAAGGGTCCATCGTGTGGAACGCCGAGGACTTCATCAAATACGCCAAGGACTGCAAGATCTGTCTGTTTATCTAAACTGACCCCGGATGCTGAGGCGCGACTGATAAAAACCCCTGGCCCCTCTCGCCAAGATCAGCGAGACGGGGAAAACCCAGAAGGCGCTCATGGGCAAGACGGCGTTGATCGTGATGGACATGCTCAATGATTTCCTGAACCCCGGGGGCTCCCTGTATGTCGGAGCCCAGGCCCGGGAGATCATCCCCTTTGTGGCCCGGAAGATCGCCGAGTTCCGGGCGCCGGGGCGAGTGGTGATCTTTGCCTGCGACGCCCACGCCGACGATGACCCGGAATTCGGCGCCTTTCCGGCGCACGCGGTCAAAGGGAGCTGGGGAGCCGGGATCATCCCCGAACTGACCCCGGCGCCCGGCGACTTACGGGTGGAAAAGACCCGGCACAGCGCCTTTGATCACACCAACCTGGACGAGATTCTCAAGCAGGAGCAGGTGGAGGAAGTGCACGTGGTGGGGGTGATGACCTCCATCTGCGTCATAGAGACCGTCAAGGACCTTGTCGACCTAAAGCTGCCGGGCCTGGTCTACCGCCAGGGGGTGGCGGACTCGGACCCCGAGGCCCACGCCTTCGCCCTGAAGCAGATGCAGCGGGTCCTGGGGGCGAAGGTGGTTTGATGCCGTTTCCGGTTTCCGGATAAAAAAAATAAATCATCAATGAGTTAGCCAATACAGGCTCTTGCAAAACTCCCCATTTACAACCATTGTCATTCTGAACGCAGCGAAGAATCTCTCTTATTAAGCCGCCGAGATTCTTCACTCCGCTACGCTCCGTTCAGAATGACATGAATATTCAATGTCTTTTGACTACAACTTCGTATGACAATTCTGTTTTTCCCAGAACCTAAAACCTAAAACCCATAACCCCGCTACTGAATCTCCGGGGTGGCGAAGGGGTCGAAGGGGTTGGTGCGCAAGGCCAGGGAAAAGAGATAGGGGTATCGGTCCTGAAGATGCGCCATATAGGCCAGCCACTCTTTGAGGAGCAGGAGGTAGCCCCGCTGCACGTCCCCCGATAGGTGCTTGCGGTCGGCGGCGCTCAAGCGGGAGAGATCGGTGCGCTGGGCCAGTTCCTCGGCGAGATGGAAGACCGCCAGCAGCAGGTTGGAAAAGGAGTCGTGCTCCAGCAGGTTGGGGTTTTCCAGGAGGCGCAGGAGAAAGTCGCGCTTTTGGAGCAGAAAATCTCGTAGGGCCTCCAGATCGCCTTCCTGGAGTTGGAGGTCAAAATCGTTTTCCGCCAGGCCCTGACTGAAACCGGCAAAATCCGCCCCGGTCCAGTGGCTGATATGGGCCACCCGGGGCTGGAAGTCGGGGAGGCGCTGGTCGTAGGCCGGCAGGGTCCTTAAGAGCGCGCCCCCCACCTCGCTGAAAAAGGCGCCGATGACCATGTTGAGCTTGGCCAGTTTGGCCGCCTTGGCCCGCAGGCCCAAGAGCTGGTTGAGGATGATGGTGACCAGCAAGACGGAGATGGGCAGGAACCCCAACTGGGCCAGGAAGAGGCGCAGCATATAGTTGGCGTCCCGGAAGATCAGGTAGTTAAGGGCATAGAGCCCCGCCGAGGCGCCGATGAGGGCCAGGCTCAGCTGAATTTTCCAGGTAAGGAATTTCATGAAAACCTCAACTTAAGTGACATTATCATCACCCAAACACAGGCGGGACGCCTGTGCCACTAAATCTCAGTAGTGTCCGGTTAGAAAATTGCATGCGGTTGTTCTGCCCCCCTCACCCCAGCCCTCTCCCCCCGAAGCGGGGGGAGAGGGAGTAGTGAGGTCAACGGGTTTAGTAACCATAAGGCATTAAATCGGTCCCAGCTTTCCCCTCTCCCCCAATGGGGGAGAGGGTCAGGGTGAG
>JAHIKF010000001.1 GCA_018897875.1 Pseudomonadota bacterium
CGGCCTGGTGCCTCCGCCCCTGGCCCTCATAAGTCTGGGATTTTTGTTGACCCTGACCGGCATCGGGGCCTGGTGCCGCACCCTAATCCCCCACCCGGCGCCCTTGGGACCCTGGCTCCTGGCCTTTTATGCCAACATTTTCATGGCCTGTTGGTGCTATATCCAAACCTGGCGCCCCGGCGCCATCGCCTGGCACGGCATCTCCTACCAGGTCACCTGGGGCGGCAGGGTAAAGAAAATTATCCTCACACCGGAATCAGATCGTTAGGTTGCCAGCTCTTGGCTACATGGCCAGGGCGCCCAGGAGGCGGAGTGCTCACCGTCCCCGGGGTCGCGATTCATGAATTTTATGGTATAAAACGAGCCATATCTTGAGTACCGGGTGTTTTAAGTCCCCCTTTTTTAAAGGGGGATTTAGGGGGATTATTAAGCACTTATTTAATCCCCCCTTACCCCCCTTTAGAAAAGGGGGGAGAAAATCCCAGCTTTAAATGCCCTGTTAATTATGAAGCGTCACACTACCATCACCTCTGAAACTTTTTTTATAACAAAAGTTGGATTGAATATGGACCTCCTTCTCGGCATCATAGAAATACCCCTACCCCGGTTGACCCCGGGCTCCCCCCGGCTTATCCGGTCCTGACGCTATGGCCAGAATTCTCTACGGGGTTCACGGCATCGGACACGGCCACGCCATGCGGGCCCTGACCATGGCGCGGCACTTTCCCGAGCACGAGTTTCTCTTTCTCAGCCATGACACCGGGGCCGCCATCCTGGGGCAGGAATTCCCGGTGGAGCACTGCCCCAACCCGCCCACGGTGGTCAAGGGCCATCGGGTGGACGTCATCGCCACCCTCATCGCCAGCCTCAAGGTCAGGTGTCAATCCCGCCTCTATCTGCGCCAGGTTCTGGACCTCATGGACCGGTTCCAACCCGACGTGACCATGACCGATTATGAGTATTTCCTGCCCCAGGCGTCTCGCCAGGCCGGAGTCCCCTGCCTGTCCATCGACCATCAGCACGTCATCACCTGCTGCCCCCACCCGGTCCCCTGGACCCAGTATCCCAGTTATCTCTCCACCAGCTACGCCGTGGCCTCCCTGTTTAGCCGGGCCACGGATTATCTGGTGATCTCCTTTTTCCAGGCTCCGGTGAAACCCGGGGTTCGGGCCAAAATTCTGCCGCCCCTCCTCCGGGAAAGCGTTATCGAGCGCCGACCCAGCCTCGGCGGCCAGGTGGTGGCCTACCAGGGCTATACCACCTTCAAGCGTTTTTTCCCCTTCCTGAGCGCCATTCCCTCCCCGGTGATGGTCTACGGCTTTAACGAGGCGCGCACCGAAGGCAACCTCATCTTCAAGAAGAACTCCGAGGCCGGCTTCCTGGACGACCTCTCGTCCTGCCGCTACGTGGTCTGCGGCGGCAGCCACACCCTGACCTCCGAGGCCCTGTACTACGGCAAACCGGTGATCTCCTTTCCCATCAAAAACGCCTTCGAGCAATTTTTGAACGCCTTTTATATCCACCGGCTGGGATACGGCCGGTATTTTACCGGCTTTCGCCCCCGGCCCGAGATCATCCCCGCGTTCGAGACCCACCTGGACCGCTGCCGCACAAACATTCAGGCCGGCAACTTCTGCGGCAACCAGGAGATCTTCGCGTTAGTAGAGCAGTTTATCCGCGAGAAAAAGTTGGATTATTGAGGGGGTGGGCTAACGGGGGGGACGAGGTGTGCGGCAGTTACGCAAAATTCCTTGAAAATTATGTAGGACAGCCGCCCCCGGCTGTCCCTGTCCAAAGGCATGGCAGGCAAGGCGCACTAGGGATGGGCCTTGATGGAGCGGTCGATATAGTGTCGCGATCCATAAAACTTAATGGATCAAACAAGCGAGATCTTGAAGGCCTTGTGTTTGAAGTCCCCCTTTCTTAAAGGGTGGATTTAGGTGTATTATAAATGAGTTACCTAATCACCCCTGACCCCAGTGCTGTCCGGTAGAAATTACTTAAGACAGCAAATAAAAAGCCCCACAACGACCTCGCGGTGAGGCTCTCGTCCTTGGACGGTCCCCGGGAAAAAAGAACGTTATTCCAATGCTGAAAGCAGTAATAACCTGGAAATTTATCATGATGGACCGGTTAAAGTCCGGCCGGATCACCTTTTCCGCCTTTCACCATGATCGAGCATCTTGGTAACCCCCGATTTTCTAATTATTCCCCCTTATATCATGTAGTTATAATGGTTGCCTTCACTGTTCGCCGAATAATCCAGGCCCGTACAACTCGGGACCGAGGGCAAAAACGGCCTCTCGCTGCAGGCAGGCCTGGAGGGAAACCGGGATCCCGACTTTAGGGGAAAATGTAGCCCCTGAAAAAAGTGTAGAAAGTGCCCTCAATGGGAGACCCCGAGTTAGGGTTGGCCGGGGGGGCTGGCATCTGGCGCACTTGCGGGGTGGGCATAATGGAGAAGGCGATGCCGGGATCAAGGGTTTCGCCTGCGGCCCCTCCCCAAAGGGCGGAACCAGCATAAATATTTGATAAGTTAAGGAGATACATAAACGAATTGCCGGGTCCCAGGAGGTAAAAGCGGTAAGGGCCGGTATCGGGGGTGTTGGCATAAAACCGGACGCTTGACATGGTCATGATAAAAAAATGCCCCTGGGGAAGATTAAAAAGTTGATTAGTGCCATTGGGCAAGACCTCGTACCAGTTGCCACTACTATAATAAATATTTTTAAATTGTTGGACTCGCCCCAGCATAATGGCCTCCGCCGGGGCCTGCCAGATACCTACCGTCAAACCGACAACCAAGGCCAGGAGCACCAAGATCCGACCAGTTTTCATTTCGCCACCCTCCTTCAGTTTTTTTGCAGATTATTTATCTCCGTTAGCATATTTTCTGCAAAAATCCAAAAGATATTAGCCGAGATTATGCGGCAACCTTGGCCACCGCAGTCAAAAATTGGTGTGGCTGGCCTCATGGCCCGGGGAAAATCCCCCAAATTTGTGTTTTTGAAGTCGAATCTTCTCGTCGGCGGGTTGATATCAAGTTTCCTTGAAGAAGTAATTTTTCCCTGATTTTTGGCATACCCTTACCCTCAGAACCCAGATACCCCAAGGCCCTCCCATACTTAATTGCCATAGTAATTGTGAAACATAACCTAGACCTCCTGACGCGGCCGGGTAGCTCCCTCTAAAAGCACCTTCAATCGGCCGTAATTCGTTCTGGAGTCGAATTCCCGGGCCACCAGCGCCCCTCCCGCCTGGGCCCGGCGCCGGGCCTCGGTGGGGTCGGAAAGGGCGGCAAGCATATCCCGCGCCAGGGCCTGAGGGTCCTCCGGGGGGGTCAGCCAGCCCGTCTCTCCCCGGATCACGACTTCAGGAATTCCGGAAACCTCCGTAGCGACCACCGGCACCTCATGCAGCAAGGCCTCCAAGATTACGGTGGGAATCCCGTCCCGGTCCCCGGAAGGCGCCACCAGACTGGGCATGATGAACAGGTGGGCCTGTTGTAAGAGGCGCGAGATCTGCCGATGCGCCACAAACCCCGGGAGTTCCACCCGCTCTGTCAGGTTATATTCCCCGACGAGCTTGACAATCTGAGGACGCTCCGGACCATCTCCTGCCAGGGTGAGCTGAAAATCCACCCCTTGCGCCGCCAGCAGCCGGCAAGCCTCCAACAGCAGCGAGAAGCCTTTTTTGCGCACGAACCGTCCCACTGCCAGCAAGCGGAAGGGGGGAGGGGCCGGGATGGGTTCCACCTGGGCCTTGGCCAGGGGCGCCCCGGGGTAAATATTCACCATCTTCCCGGCGGTCTGGGGGAATAAACCGGTCAGATACCTCAGGTTGGACCGGTTTTCAGTACGGATAAAGGCCGCGGCGGAGAGTTTCTCCAGCAGCGCCCCATCCGGAGGATAAATATCCTGGGCGTGGGCGCAGAAGCTAAAGGGGATGCCACTCAGACGGGAAGCCACCCAGGCCGCGGTAGCCGGGCCGTCGGCCCAGGGGGCGTGGATGTGGTCGATGCCGTCGGCCGTCATGATCCCGGCCAGATGCAGCCCGGCAAGACAAGCCCACAGGGCCTCGCCCCCGGTCTCCAGGCTGCGCCACCGGCGCACCGCCACCTGCCGCAAAAACGGCGCCGCCTCGGGACCCCAGGTGCGGCCCAGGCGCAGCAGGTCCCGGACCAGGGGCTTGAGGGCGGCCAGCCCCAGATGGTGCACCGGGGCCAGCACTTCGGCCATGCCGGCCAGGCGGCGTCGCGGCCGGGGCCCGTAGAGGCTGTAAACCCTGACGTCGAGGCCCAACCGTACCATGGTATTGACCTCGTCCAGGATAAAAGTCTGGGAGGGCTCGGGAAACCAGAGGAGGAGGTAAGCTACACGCGGTCCGGGCATTTTGGGGCTCTCCTGTCCTTCAGGAGACTTGACAGCACCTGCTCGTACCGGCGCGTCATGGCCTCCAGGGAAAAATCGGCCACCGCTATCTCTCGACCGGTCCGGCCCAAGGCCTCCCTGGCGTCGGCATCTCCCAGGGCCTGGCTCATGGCCGCGGCCAGGGCCGGGGCGTCCCCCGGGGGGACCAGCCAGCCGGTGCGGCCCGGAACCACCAGCTCCGGCAGCCCTCCCACCCGGGTGGCCGCCACTGGCAGGCCCGCGGCCATAGCCTCCAGGACCACATTGGGCAAAGCCTCGTAACGGGAACTCAAGACCAGCAGGCAGGCTTGATGCAACAAAGGCCGGATGTCGGGCTGCCCCGGCCAAAACCGGACCCGGCCCGGCGGCAGAGTCCTGGCGGCCAAGGCCTCGATGGCCGCCAGCCGGGGACCGTCCCCCAGCAGCCATAATTCCGCCTCGGGAAAGGCCGCCGATACCTGACTAAAGGCGGCGATCAGGGTGTCGTGGTCTTTATCCGGCACCAGGCGCGCCACCGACAAGATGACCGGGGGATTTGGCTGCTGACCCCCGGGGCCGGGGCTATAAAATTCCGTATCCACCCCGTTAAGGATCACGGTAATCTTTGCCGGCGGAATCCCGTAGCCTTGGGTTAACTCCGACTTTAAGGCGGCGGTGTTGCACAGCAGGTGATCCATCAAGGGCCACAGCAGCCATTCGTGCTGGCGCCAGGGGGCGCCGCCGCCCCGGCAGTTGCCCACAATCACCGGCACCCGGGCCAGGCGGCCCAGGATGCGGCCCCAAATATTGGGCACCACGGTCAGGAGCATCAACAGGTCCGGCGGCTGGTGATGCAGGCGGCGCCAGAGATTAATCAGAGCCAGAGGGCCAACCATGGCTTGCCGGGCCAGCCGGACTACCGGGATGGACCAATCGCAAGCCAGCGGCGCCAGATCGTCCCCGGCGGTCATCACCCAAACCTCGACCTGGAATAAGCCGGGATCAAGACGCCGGGCCAGTTCCAGGGTCTGACGCTGGGTGCCGCCGAATTTCAGATCCTGGAGGAGAAGGACCAGGCGGGCCGGTCGGCCTGCAAGAGCTGGACTTGGGGCAGTGCCGGAGGGGGTGCTCACCGATTCACCCTGGCGCAAAGAGTCCACCCCCTCACCCCTACCCTCTCCCCCAAGGGGGAGAGGGAGAGAAGGCAAGGAACTTTCCAGAGCAGTTGCTCATGGGACTGTGGCTCCCAAAAGATGCGTAGGGCGGGCACTGCCCGCCGTTTCCGGTCATCAAATGGTGCGCAGTGCGCACCCTACGAAAAACTTTCCAAAACAGGATAATATTATCCATTGAAATTATTCGCAAAGGGGACGGTTAGCGTCCAGAAAGATTCCCCAACAACAATGCATAAAACTTCATTGCGCCCGAAACTATGAAAAGTCGGTGGGGCGAGCCTCCGTAACCGCCGCAGCCTCAAGCTTTTGCCCACCTCAATACCCCATCAGACCGCAACAGCGGGAGCAGACGGGCATCAACCCCTCGGTAGCCAGGCTCTGCCGGAACTTACGGTAGGCCGGGGAGTTCCACAGCTCGGTGATGGTGGCCTCCTTGATGTTCCCCACCACGTAATCGTGGTAGTCCCGGCAGGGCGAGAGGTCGCCGTTGCTGTTGACTTCCACGGCCTGGAAGATGGAGATGCACTGATTGAAGCCGAAGTAGTTGCCGTGGTCGGTGTAGTAGGACCGCAGGTTGTCCTCCCCGGTAATGGAGGGGATCAGGGTGACCGCCGGCGCCGTTCCCGGCCGGGACCGCTCGAGCACCGCCTCGAGCTGGCGGTTCAGCTCCCGGTAGTCATCCGGCTTCCAGCCCCCCACCCAGCCCCGGGGGCGCACCGGCGTAAACCCGAAGCGGCGGCGAAAGTCCGCCTCGTGGGCCTCGCACCGCGCCGCATCGATCCACCAGGACAGGTAGAAGACAAACAGGTCCACCTTGTCCCGAAAGGCATCATAGATATCCACCAGGTGCCGGAAATTGGTCTGGGAAATGGTGGTCAGCGAGGCTACCAGGGGCAGGGTGCTGCCGTGGGCCCGCTTGGCCTCACCCACCGCGGCCAGGGCGGCCTGGATATCGGCGAAGTTGTCGGCCCCGCCCACCCCCGGACGCGCCTGGTTGTGCATGGCGGCATCGGGGCCGTCGATGGAAAGCTGCAGGAGAAACATGGGCGCCTGCACCAAGCGCTCGGCCGCCGCGGCAATGCGGGTGCCGTTGGTGGCGATGGCAGTGGGCAGCCTCAGGGCGCTGGCCGCCTCGATCAACTCCAGGGAACCCTCATAGAGCATGGGTTCGCCGCCCCAAAGATAAACAAAGGGGTGGTGGCCGTGGGTGGTCAGATCCCCCAGGACTTCCAGGTAGCGCTCCAGGGGGACTTCGCTCCGCTTCAGGTCCCGGAGATTCTGGCCGTGCAAAAACCCCTGGTCGCCCCATTGGCCGCAGGTATGGCAGCGCAGATTGCACAGGTCGGTGATCCGGAAACTCAACTGCCGGATCTGGTTTGCTTCTCCGGTTTGAGCCCGGGGATAGAGCAGATTGAAGAGCCACTTTTCGCCCTGAAGAGTCGCCAGCTTGGCGCCGATCCAGGGATGTTGCGCCAGGCGCCGGAAGTTTTTGACCACCATTCCCAGCGCGATCCTGCTCCTTGTACCCATGAAAACCTTGTGCCTCGATAAAAGTTATTTTTGTTATAATAAGCGGGGCGGGGCCCGACGAGTTCCGAATTACCCGCCATTATACCCCAGTGCGGCGGAATCCCCAACCCCTGGACGCAAGCGGGGCAAGAATGGTCTTGACAAGCGCCCCTTCCCGGGCCAGAGTCCTTAGCAGCACTCGGGATGAAACCTGTTCCCCGATGAATCATGCGCAGTTGCATTCAACAAACCATGAATATTCATGTCATTCTGAACGGAGCGCAGC
>JAHIKF010000073.1 GCA_018897875.1 Pseudomonadota bacterium
TCCTGCCTTTCATCAAAGAGGATTTTATCAAGACCAGCGTCACCGTCGTTCCCGGGACCGATTGGGGTCCCCGATTCGAGGCGGTGCTGGAGCAGGCCAGCCAGGTTATCGTGGCCAGCGAGAATCGGGCTTCGGGAAATGCCATGGTCTATGAATATGGTAATCTGCTGCTGGATGGTCTGGCAATATTGCGGGCGAAAATGCTGGACACTGAATTAATCCCCCTGGTCGTATGGGATGGCGGGGCTGGGGATGGACCCGGGGGAACCAGCAGCCTGATCCAACACTGGCGTTCCCACGGTCTGGAGCCTGAAATTATCGATATTACCCGGCTGCTGGCCGAAACCCCGCCCCGTGGGCCTGGGGCCGCGGCGACCGCAGCATCCGTCCCCCGGGCTAACGCCGCCGCGTCCGTGGCCCGGGGCTTTACCGAGGAAATCCGGGCCATGCTATTCGCCGATGTGGTGGGGTCCAGTAAGATTATGGAGGAACAGGTTCCGAACTTCGTGGAACATTTCATGGGGGCCATCAACAAGTTGGTGGCCGAGTCCCCGGATAAGCCCTTAATGAAAAACACCTGGGGTGATGCCCTGTATAGCGTCTTCGCCTCGGTGCAAGACGCCGGCAATTTCGCCCTCCAACTGCGCGATCTGGTTTGCGACACGGATTGGCAGGCGAAGGGGTTGCCCAAAGAACTCAATCTTCGCATCTCCCTGCACGCCGGGCCGGTTTACTGTTACAAAGAGCCGCTCTTCAAGGAACTGGAATACGCCGGCTCCCACATTGTGCGGGCGGCCCGGATTGAACCCATCACCCCGCCGGGACAGGTGTACGCCAGCCAGCAATTTGCGGCCCTGGCGTCCACCCAGCGGGTGCAAGGCTTCACCTGTGAGTACGTGGGACGGATCCCGCTGCCGAAACATGCCGGCATCATTCCCCTTTACCTGGTCCGCCGCTCGAACCCGTGACGCCAAGCAATTGAGGCGCCGGGCAAAGCTCAGGAGTTGCCGATCCATTATCTAGCCTGGCTTGAAAAGTTCAAAGTTCAAGGTGTTTAATGTAGGGTGCGCACCACGCACCATGATAAAAACCCCGCCACTTTTCATAATTTACGGGTGGGCCAAAGGCCTATGAGTGACTGTCCTGAAAAGTCTTTCGTAGGGTGCGTCCTACGCACCATCAATACAGGTGAGTGGCGGGCGAGGACGCCCGCCCTACCTGACTTTTCATGTTTTGCGGGTGGCCCGATAGGCCCATGAGCAACTGCTTCGAAAAGATATTTCTCACGCAAAGACGCAAAGATGCCGAAATTTTTGTAGGGTGCGTCTCACGCACCATTTAATGGCATATCGGATAAATTTAAATGGTGCTACATCTTGTCTCGCCTGCGTCAGAGAGGAGGGTGCCCGTTTGTAACCTCCACGGCGGGCACGGAGGCCCGCCCCACCAACATTTTCATAATTTACGGGTGGGCTAAAGGCCCTGAATGACTTTGCCAAAATTAAGCCGATAGGAGATGTATCATTCATCCACCCGAATGAGGAGAAGTTGTGATGGCACACGATGTCTTCGTTAGTTATTCCGTCAAGGACAAGACCACGGCGGATGCCATCTGCGCCGCCCTGGAGGCTAACGGCATTCGCGTCTGGATTGCCCCCCGGGATGTCATGCCCGGAAGTGATTGGGGGGAATCCATTATTGAGGCAATTGAACAAAGCAAGGTGATGCTTTTGGTCTTTTCGGCCAATTCCAATGCCTCGCCGCAAATTAAGCGCGAGATTGAGCGGTCGGTTAACAAAGGCGTCACGGTAGTGCCTTTCCGTATCGATGATATCCTGCCGTCCAAGACCTTGGAGTACTTTATCAGCACCCAGCATTGGCTGGATGCCTTCACGCCCCCCCTGGAGAAACACCTGGACAGTCTGGTGTCCATTCTCCATTCAATCTTCACCAAACAAGAGGGGAAAGTGGTGGCGCCCCGGCTGAAGTCTCCCCCGCCTGAAGAGGGAGAAGCACCGGTGCACCCGGCCCCGCCGGTGGCGCCGCCCGATAAAACCATCACCTTGAGGGTCCCCAAATGGAAAGTCCTCATGGTTCTGTTCGGCGTTCTGATTGGGGCGGCATTGGCAGGGGGCGTGGTCTGGTGGCTGGTTTATAAGGGGCCGACCACCCAGACGACTGCCGCAAAGAAACTTGTGCCACCCGATGGAACTTCAACCGAAGAAGCCGCCAGGGAATATTACCAAAAAGGTAAAACTGCCCAGGATGTTGATGAAAAAATCGAGCTGTTCACCAAAGCCATCGAGTTGAACCCTAAACCCGGCTATTACTACATCCAGCGGGGCCGGGCTTATTTAAATAAACAAGAATACAATAAGGCTCTAGTCGATCTGGACAAGGCCGTCGAGTCCATCCCCAACTCCTTCGCAGTTTATAATCTCCGGGGTCTTGTTTATGATAGGTTGGATAGGCAGGCTCAGGCCATGACAGAGTTCAACAAAGCTATCTCTTTAAACCCCGCCTATGCCGAGGCCTACAGTAATCGAGGTTTTGTTTTTTATGAAAACAAAGAATATGATAAGGCGCTCCAGGATTACGACAAGGCAATCGCGTTAGACCCTAAGTTGGCCAATGCCTATAACAATCGCGGGTTCTTATATGCGGCTCAAGGCAAAGTGGAGCAAGCATTAAAGGATTATAACCAGGCGATCTCTGTTGACCCAAAGCTGCGCGATGCATATATTAACCGGGGAAATCTTTATTTGCGTCAAAAGAAATATGATGCGGCTCTCATTGATTTCAACAAAGCCCTGCCTCTGGGTTGGAGACATGCCGTCACTTATAACGCTCGGGGGAAAGTATTCGCCGCTAAAGGAGATTTTGAGTGGGCCCGCAATGACTTTAATCAGGCGATCTCGCTGAACCCCAACTATGGCAAAGCCTATAAGAATCGCGGTATGGTTTACACGGAAACCGGAGAGGACGAAAAAGCGCTCAATGACTTTACCAAAGCAATATTTTTAAATACTGATCTTGCCGAGACCTACGAACTGCGCGGCAAGTTATATAAGAAGCGAGGCGATGACGAGAGGGCTCGCCACGATCTTGATAAGGCCAAGGCTCTCAAATAGTGCCCGCCCTGATTTTGCCGGCCACACTTCGGCTCCTTAGGTGATCAAGGCAACCCCGCTCATTAATCCTAATCATCCGGCCAGGTTAGGCGCGGCGCGGTCCCGGCAAGACCTCTGCAGGTCTTGGGGCGGCCGCCCGGCCCCCCTGGCGCTTAATACAGCCGGCTCACCAGCTTGCCATGGCGGTAGAGGGAGATATAGCTGTCTTGGGAGACGCAGACGCCCAGGACGCCCGGCGCATAAGCCGAGAATTCCCGGGTGACCTGGTGGCGCATGCCGCTGCCCAGGTCGTCCTGGTCCGGGAGCAGGCAGATGTTGGCGGGTTTGAGACGGGCCCGGAACTGGCAGGCCTCCAGCCGGTCGTTGAAGATCACCGCGCCGTCGGACTTGGCCAGGCCGGCGAGATGTTGGAGCCAGGGTTCGGCCAGGGGCACCGGCTCGGCCAGTTGTACCTGGTTTTCAATGGGGGTGTGAGGGTCATCGAGCTGGCTCTGGCTCAATCCCAGGAGAAAGATGGCGCCGTGGCCGCTGCGCCGCACCACCTCCAGCAGAGACTTGAGACGGGGCAGGGTCCCCGCCCCTTCAAGGCGGCAACCGGAACAGACCTCCTTCAATTGGCGCTCTATCTCCTGCCAGAAGATGTCCTGAAACAGGGGGATATGCAGGTGACCCTGCCGGTATTCCAGGAGGGAGAGGCGGATGCGGGGGTTTTTGCGTCCTTTCAAGGCCACCCAGAAGCTGACCCGGCCCCGGTGAGAGATAGTGGCCAGAGGCAAGGCGGCGCGCCAGGCGGCGGTGGTGGTGAGCTGCCGCTGGGTACCCTGGACGAGCTTGAGCAGGCCGACGATCTGGCCGCCGTGCATGGCCAGGAAGGTGGAGCGGCCATCGGCGTTGAGGAGGAACTGCCGGAGGGCCTGCAGTCCCAGGTCCAGGGAAGTATAGTTGGCTTCATGAAACCAGAGCAGCGAGGGCCAGCGCCGCCGGTAGTACGACAGGGGCCGGGAGTGGCTCAAGATGGCAAACCCGGTGAACAGACGATGCCCTTCCACCGAATAATAGAGGAGACGCTTGAACAGGCGCCAGGCCCGGATGATGGCCTCCTCCCGCCCCGTATCGAGCAGGCCGCAGCGGCGCAAATCGGCGGCGGTGTAAAGCATGGAGCCGATATAGGGGTTGTCCTGGGCATCCAGCTTGATGGTGGCGCAGGGCGCCAGGGTCAGGCTCTGGAGATAGTCGGCCACCACATGTTCTTCCAGGGAGTATGCGGTAAAGGGGTGCAACCCTTCCGGTTCCCGGGCGGCCAGAGACAAATGCTGGATCACCAGCCGCCCGAAGAGCATGCTGAGGAACCGGCAGTGGAAGGGGGAGAGCAAGAAGGCGGTTTGGGTGGTGCGCAGCCGGAAAAAAAACTGAAAATCCGCCAGTTCCAGCCGGATCACGTGATAGATGACGTGCTCATTTTCTATCAGGTTTGGATAAATGACGCCTCGGACTTCCATGAGGTGCCGCTGCAGATAGGTGGTAAAGCAGGGAAAGAGCTCCCGGCCGCCGGAGTGCTCCAGGGCCTCCAGGTCCGGATGGTCCAGCCACTCCACGGAGCAGGTGGTGATGTCGCTCACCAGGCGCAAGACCTCGGGAGTGGTAATCAAAAAATTGAGCCGGGAGGCGAGGAACTCCCGGGTCTGGACGTGGGTTCTGGCCATGGGGCGCGGATTTTCCTTATTATGATGAAATGGCAACGGGACCCTTGCTGCGGAATCCCTAATTAATAAATAATAATCACATTTTTCCGAAGCGCCAGAAGTCAGTTCAGGAGCGCCGCCGGAACTGCCGGCAGAA
>JAHIKF010000074.1 GCA_018897875.1 Pseudomonadota bacterium
CGGAAAAAATCGTTTTTTTCTTCAACCTTTTCGCCTTTTCCCCTTTTACCCTTTTCCCCCCGTCTTAAGAGAACCGCGCAAGGTGTCGATGACCATGGTGAAGGTGTCGGCAAAGGAAGTCGGGGAGATGCGCCCCACTTCGATGAATTTGACCACGATTTCCTTGGCCACCTTCAGGAGCAGTTCTTCCCGGGGGGTCAGGGGTGGTGGCGATTCTTTGTCCCGGGCCATGGTTGCGCCTCCCAGCGGGGGTGATTTTTTGGTATAGTAGGTCAGTGAGCAGTGAGCAGTAAGCAGTGAGCAGTGAGCGGGGAGATCATCGACGGCTGCTTTGACCAGCGCTTTCCTGACTACTGACTATTACATAATAACTGCTCACCGCTAACGGCTCACGGCCCACTGAAAAATTCCCCGCCGGCCAGAAGAAGGCCAATTCAAATGGCCGGCGGCGGGTAAGAAGAACCGGAGCACAGCCCTCCTTAAGGCACATGATAAACCAGGCACACCCGCAAGGCAAGGGGGAATCCGTGAACCGCATCCGTATCCTGGACCCCCAGGTGGCCGCCAAAATCGCCGCCGGGGAAGTCATCATCCGCCCGGCGGCGGCGGTCAAGGAACTGGTGGAGAACGCCCTGGACGCCGGGGCCCGCACCATCACGGTGGTGGTGGAGGAAGGCGGCCGCCGGCTCATCCGGGTGGTGGACGACGGGGCCGGCATGGCCCCGGAAGAGGTGCCTCTAAGCCTGAGGCGCCACGCCACCAGCAAGCTGGCCGCCGAGGCCGACCTGCTGTCCATCACCAGCCTGGGTTTTAGGGGGGAGGCCTTGGCCTCCATCGCCGCGGTGAGCCGGCTCAGCCTCATCAGCTGCCCCCCGGGGGCCACGGGGGGCTTTAAGGTGGTGGCCCAGGCCGGGGAGATTGTCTCCGCCTCGCCCTGGGCGGCGGCGCCCGGCACCCAGGTGGAGGTGGCGGAACTCTTTTTCAACACCCCGGCCCGGCAGAAATTTTTGAAGAGTCCGGAAGCCGAACAGGCCCAGATCCTGGGCTCGCTGCGCCACCTGGCCCTGGGCTACCCCCAGGTCCACTTTTCCCTGAGCACCCCGAGGCGAACCCTGCTGACGGCCCCGGCCGCCGCGGTTCTGGTGGAACGGGTGGCCGCGGTCTGGACCCCGGAACTTGCGGCCCATATGCTCCCCCTGTCTTTTTCCCAGGGTGCCTGGCAGGTGACGGGTCTCACCACTACGCCTGATTTCAGCCTGGCCAGCGCCCGCTTCCAGGTCTTCCTGGTGAACGGCCGGGTGGTGGTTGACCGTATCCTGGGGGCGGTTTTGCGCCAGGTCTATGCCGGGCTCCTGCCCCGGGGCCGGCACCCCGCCGCGGTGGTAAACCTGAGCCTGCCCCCCGAGGCCGTGGACGTCAACGTCCATCCCGCCAAAACCGAAATTCGCTTTCACGAATCCGGCAAGGTCTACCCGCTTCTCTTAACGGCCCTGGGCCAGGGCCTGGGGCCTTTGCACGGGGCGAGCCCCGGCTACCGGGTGACCTGGCAGCCGGAGGCCCCCCCCCGGGCGGCGGAGCCCCCGCTCCCGGACCTGTTCCCCCCCCAAGTACCGTCGCCGGGGCTGCCGCCCATGGCCTGGTCGACGGAAAGGCCCCGGGCCCCGGGCCCCGTTTCCCTACCCGGCCACCGCACCTTTCGCTTCCAGGACCTGACCGTCCTGGGCACCCTGGCCCAGACCTACATCCTGACCCAGGGACCCGACGGGCTCATCCTCATCGACCAGCACGCGGCCCACGAACGCGTCCTCTACGAGGCCCTCAAGGCCAGGGGGCCGGGGGCGGCGGCCCAAACCCTGCTCTTTCCCCGGGTGGTGGAAGTCAACCCCGGCCAGGCGGATTGGGTCAAGGCCAACCTGGAGCAACTGGCCCAGGCCGGGCTCACGCTTGAGCCCTTCGGGGGGGCGAGCTTTCTTATCATCGCGGTGCCGGCGGCCCTGGCCCATGCCGACCTGGAGGCGGTGGTGGCCGAGGCGGTGGAGACCCTGGCGCCGTCCAAGAGCTTCACCCGGCCCCAGGAGGTGAGGGAGGCGGCCCTGCAGATCATGGCCTGCCGGGGGGCGGTCAAGGCCGGGGAGGTTTTGGCCCCCGAGGCCATCGCCGCCCTGCTGGCCCAACTGGACGAGATCGCGGTCTCCTCCCACTGCCCCCACGGGCGGCCCCTGTGGCGTCTGATGAGCTACGACGACATCCGGCAGAGCTTTCGCAGGTAAAAAACTGGGGGAAAAGGTGAAAAGGGTAAAAGGCGAAAGGGGTGAAAGCTTTTACAAAGCAATCTTTGCCTTTTCCCCTCTTTTCCTTTTCCCCTTTTTCCCCTTGGGCATTGGCCGCAAGAAGGCTCGGGCGCCTGGGACGCTTGCATGGACCTAACTCCTCCCCCCGCCGGGAAAAAACCCCGGGTGGCGGCGCTGGTGGGCGCTACCGCGGTGGGCAAGACCGCGGCGGCCCTGGCCCTGGCGGCAGGTCTCAATGCTGAGATCGTCAACGCCGACTCCCTGCAGGTCTATCGGGAGCTGGATATCGGCACCGCCAAGCCCACCGTCGCGGAGCGGGCGCGGGTGCCCCACCACCTCATCGACGTGGCGGACCCTCCGGAGTCTTTTGATGCGGCCCGCTTTTGCCGGGAAGGGCGGGCCGTCCTGGACGAGTTGAGGCGGCGGGGGGTGCCGCCGCTGGTGGTGGGCGGCACCGGCCTCTATCTCAAGGCGCTCCTCGGGGGCCTGTTTGCCCAGGGCGAACCGGCCCCGGGGGTCAGGGACCGGGTGCGCCAAGAGTTGGCGTCCCTGGGGCTGCCCGTCCTGTATGCCCGCCTCATCCACCTGGACCCGGCCACCGCCTCCCGGCTTCACCCCCACGACACCTACCGGATTGTCCGGGCCCTGGAGGTGATGGCGGCCACCGGCAAACCCCTGTCCGAGTTCATCAAGGCCCACCGCTTTCAGGATATGCCGTATGAGGTGCTGAAACTGGGCCTTGAGCTTCCCCGGGAGGAACTCTACCGCAGGATCGACCTCCGGGTGGAGGTCATGCTGGAGGCGGGGTGGCTGGACGAAATCGAAGGGCTGCTCAGCCGCTACCCGCCGGACTTAAAGCCCCTGCAGTCCCTGGGTTACCGCCACCTGATCAACTACCTCACCGGCCGCTGGAGTTGGGACGAGGCCTTAACACTGCTCACCCGGGACACCCGGCGCTACGCCAAGCGCCAGCTCACCTGGTTCGGCTCTGATCCTGCGGTCCGCTGGTTTCACCCCGACCAGGTGGAGGACATGGCCGAGGTTCTGGCGGAATTTTTCGGGTGATACGATATGAAGGGCATATCTTCAATTTATCTGCATTACTAATGGGTTATTTATAATGGCAAGTTAGCGCACCGAAGGGTGGTCGATAGGAACCGGTTGAAAAGGGAGTCTCACATTCGGTTCTGTCAGGGCGTACGGTGAAGATTGCTTATGCTCATGGACCCGGAACCAGGAATCCGTATATTCTAGTCTCCAGGAGGGGTAGATCGACCCCAGACCCTGCTACTCCCTCTCTTCCTTCCAGAACAGCCACCATACATACTTTCATTGACATTCTAACAATAATGCTACATAATTTAATATTTGAGGTAGTGCCAAACCAATCGAGAGGCGAGGGGCAGATCACGGCTGCCAGGTCATCTTGGCGTATCTGTACCGCCTCTCTTTTGCGTCTGGCCTTTGCTTAACCAGACCCATTCCAGTCCCCCGGTTGCCGGGCGGATCGGGTTTCTTGGGTGGCGTTATTAACCGGCAGGATGCCCGTCCAAACAGGCAAGCCAGGCGATTTCCGCCATACCTTGCCCTCAATAATCCTAAATCTTGCAACAGGAGGAAAGTCGTTATGCAAAAACGAATCTGGCTAGTGGCCTTGGTTGCGGTCGTGTTGCTGAGCGGCGGGGCGGCCTGGGCGGATGATGGGTTTTACGTGATCGGCGGTGGAGGCGGCGGGGTGGGCACCAAGATCACCAGCCTGCCCTATACCATTACCACCCCGGGCTTTTATTACCTGGGGCGGAACCTGGAGCACAGCGGCGACGGCGACGCCATCCTCATCTATGCCGATAACGTCACCCTCGACCTCATGGGCTGCAGCCTGACCTATACCGGCGCCAGCAGCTTTGCGGATGGCATTAGTATGATAACGCGCAAAAATGTGGAGATCAGGAATGGCACCATCAGCGGCTTTTACATCAGTGTCCATGAAGTGACTTATGGCCTCGCCAATCAGCGGGTTATCAATATCAGAGCCAATTATAACACTCATGTTGGCATCGCCTTAAGCGGCAATAACAGTCTGGTTCGGGACTGTACCGCCTCCAATAATAGTGGTGGCGGCATTTATGTATACTCCGGCACGATTACCGGCTGCGTGGCCGCCGATAACGGCGGTTCTGGCGTTGCAATGACTGGCCCCGGGAGTCTCCTGGACAATATTGCCACTAACACCACGACCACGGGCACCACTGGTTTTAGCATTGGATCAGCTACCAAGATCCTGGTGGACGGCAACAGCGCCGCCGGCAACGGCACCAACTACACCGCCGGCGGGGCCGGCACCGTCTGGGGGGTGAACGCCGGCCGTTAAGCCGGGGTGGCCCGGCCGACCGGCCCACCTGGCTCGCAGTAATCCATGATCTTGACCTCAAGGGAGATGCTTCCATGAAAAAAATAATGTGCCTGGCATTTATGATGGCTTTGATCTTCGGCGGCAGCAGCGTTTGGGCGGAAGGGGTTTACCTGCAACCCGGCGGGGTGGGCACCAAGATCACCAGTCTGCCCTATACCATTAACCAGCCGGGCTATTATTATTTCGGCGGCAACCTGGCCGTGAGCCTGACCGGCAACAATGCCGCCATTACCGTTAATGCCAACAACGTCACCCTGGACCTCATGGGCTTCAGCCTCAGCAATACCTACGCTTCGAGCCCTGCGGGGTATGGCATCCGCATGATCGGGCGCACTAATGTGGAAATCAGAAACGGCACGATCGTCAAATTTCAGGAGGGCATCTGGGAATCATCTACGTCCGGCGCCAATCACGTGCTCAGCAATTTGAGGCTCAATAATTGTAGCGATGCCATCTTCTTGCAAGGCAAAAATCACCTGGTGAAAAATTGCACCGCCTCGAACAATTATTTTGGCATCGCAATTAATAGCGGCACCATCAGCAACTGTGTGGCCTGTGATAACACCAATATCGGCATTCGCCTTACCGGCGCCGGCAGC
This sequence comes from Pseudomonadota bacterium, assembly GCA_018897875.1. Lineage (GTDB taxonomy): Bacteria > Desulfobacterota > Desulfobaccia > Desulfobaccales > 0-14-0-80-60-11 > 0-14-0-80-60-11. The sequence continues at coordinate 5,304 of JAHIKF010000074.1, forward strand.
GTCCTCGGCAATATTGCCTATAATAATACTACCCGAAATTTCTCTCTCGGAACCGCCAGCACGGCTACAAATATCATGGTCAACCGCAACAGCGCCTCCGGCCTGACCCCCGATTATTATAAGCCGACCGGCTCCACGGGGGTGGTCATTTCGGAGCTGAACGCCGGTACCCGATAGATTGATTTAGGCCCACTACACCCTAGGACCGGCCACAAGGCCTGGGTATGCTGCCAACATACAGGGGCATTTCCCTGGATATATTTTCTGGGGCGGCTTCTCAAGCCAGGGGGTGGCCTATGCCATTCTTCTTTTGTTAAAAGAACTGACAGGCCCCTTTCTCCTTTCGGGGGAGAAGATCTGGAAGCTTATCGAGATTAAACTATAAAGGCCGCTCAATTGCCGCTACCGATTGCTGGGCGTCGTTTAACCGAAGCCAATGCTGTTAAACGGTCCCTTGAATGATGATGAACCCAAAAAAGCCGGGGCTGGTGTCTCCGGCTTTTTTGCTCTTGGTAGTGCTGACAGGATGGAATGATCTCAATTTTAAGGGCTGCATCAGCTGTTTTGCCTGCAAAACCGGGGGTGGCAAGAGTTACGGCAGGTGTGCCGTCAAGGACGATCTGCGGCCCATCTTTAAACAAATCGAGGCGGCCGATGCTCTAATTCTGGGCTCCCCCATCTATTTCGGCATCGTTACGGGAGAGATGCGCTCATTTATGGAGCGCTTGCTGTTTCCCTATGTCACCTATACCGACCCCCCACAGTCGCTTTTCCCCAAAAAGATGCCGACGGGATTCATTTATACAATGAATATCACGGAAGAAATGATGCAAGAATGGGGTTATCAGCAGCTCTTTGATAATAATCAACGGCTGTTGCAGATGGCCTTCGGGGCTTCAGAGTCGCTCTGTTGTTTTGATACCTACCAGTTTAAGGATTATTCCAAGGTAGTGGCGGACCGTTTTGATCCGGAGAAGAAAGCCCGGAGACGCCGGGAGGTATTTCCGCAAGATTGCGACACGGCCTTGGCCATGGGGGCCAGGTTGGCCAGGACCCCTGGATAGATCAAGGGGGTCAGGAGCAGTAGTGTCCGGCGAGCTTAGCGCTAAAAGGCCGGTTTTAGATACCTTTTCCATAAGTCAGATCTCATTATCCCTAGGGAATTTCCAAGAGAGGGCAGGGTGAGGGGGGGGCAGCCAGCGAAGCCCCCCCTCACCCCAACCCTCCCCCGAAGCGGGGGGAGAGGGAGTAGCTGATGCCGCCGGGTTCAGTAACCATAAGGCCAAAATCGGTTCCACTTTTTTCCCTCTCCCCCAATGGGGGAGAGGGTCAGGGTGAG
>JAHIKF010000075.1 GCA_018897875.1 Pseudomonadota bacterium
TCGCCTCCACCGCCATCATCAGCGCCCTCAACGCCCTGACCCTGAAGCCGACCCAGTGCGCCCTCTGGCTGCGCCCCCATGTCGAAAAGACGCCCAACCTGTTTTACCGGGGATTCAATAAGGCCTATGGCGTTGTGGAGCACGTCTACGTCGTCCTCATCCAATGGATGGTCCAGCGCACTACCCTCATGGTGCTGGTGTTCATTGCGGTCATCGCCCTGGCCGGCTGGCGGTTCACCCAGCAGCCCACCGGGTTTCTGCCCACAGAAGACCAGGGCTTCTGCATAGTGATGGCCAGGCTGCCCGACGGCGCGGCCCAACCCCGGGTCAAACGGACCTCAGATGCGGTCGATGCCATCCTCAAGCGGGCCCCGGGGGTCGAGGCCTGGGTGACCGTGGGGGGGTATTCCTTCCTGGACGCCACCAACGTCTCCAACGTTTTGAGCACCTTCGTGATTTACCAGGATTGGAGCAAACGGGGGACCAAGTTAAGCCAGGAACATATCGTCGGCGCCTTGCAGCAGCAGCTTTTTGCCATCCAGGACGCCCAGATCGTGGTGCTGGTGCCGCCGCCGATCATGGGTCTGGGGCAGGCCGGCGGCTTCCAGATGATGGTGGAGGACCGCGGCAGCCTGGGGCTGGCCGAACTGGAAAAGGCGACCATGGAGGTCATGCGGGCCGCTTCCGGCCAATCCGGGTTGGGCTTCATGGCCACCACCTTCAGCGCCCGCAGCCCCCAGCTCTATCTCGACATTGACCGGACCAAGGCCGAGTCGCTGAATATTCCCCTGAACAATGTCTTCGACACCCTCCAGGCCTACCTGGGGTCCACGTATGTCAATCTGTTCAACAAGTTCAACCAGGTGTTCCAGGTCTACGTCCAGGCCGACGCGGCCTACCGCCTGCAACCCGAGGATATCAAGAGCCTCTATGTCCGCAATCTCAAAGGGGAAATGGCGCCCCTGGGCACCCTCCTGAAGGTCAACCGGATCATGGGCTCGGAATTAGTCACCCGCTACAACCTCTATCCCGCGGCCTCCATCTTCGGGTCGGCGGCCCCGGGCTTCAGCTCGGGAGAGGCCATCAAACTGCTGGGACAGGTAGCGCACCACTCCCTGCCCCGGGGCATGTCCTATGACTGGACCGCCACCTCCTTTCAGGAGCAGCAGGTGGGCAGCCAGGCCTATTTCATCTACGCCCTGTCCATCATCCTGGTCTTCCTGGTCCTGGCGGCCCAATACGAAAACTGGTTTAACCCGGCCGCGGTCATTCTGGTGGTGCCCATCGCCATGGTGGGCGTGCTGCTGGGCTTGATGGTCCGGGACTTCGACAACAACATCTATACCCAGGTGGGCCTGGTGTTGATGATCGCCCTGGCCAGCAAGAACGCCATCCTGGTGGTGGAGTTCGCCCGGGAGCTGCGGGAAGACGGCATGTCCATCACCGAGGCCGCAGTGGAGGCCACCCGCCGCCGCTTCCGGCCCATCGTCATGACCTCCTTCGCCTTTATCCTCGGGGTGGTGCCCCTCATGGTCGCCGGCGGCGCCGGCGCCGCCAGCCAGCAGGCCATCGGCACCGTGGTCTTCGGCGGCATGCTGGCCTCCACCCTCCTGGCCATCCCGTTTGTGCCGGTGTTCTACGTCATCACACAGCGCCTCAGCGAGCGCCGGGGAAAAAAGCCCCCCCCGGCCCCGCCCCCGCCCGAGAAGGTGGAAGGGAGTTGATCCCGGCTGCCATTAAAACAATATACCCTCCTCCGAAAAGTTCTCGTAGGGTGCGTCTTACGCACCATTCATCCTGGTTCAGTCGCCGTAGTCGCCGTAGGGCGGGAAAGCGCAGCGCATCCCGCCTTTAGTAGCCGTAGAGCGAGACAGTGAAACGCATCCCACCTTCAGCAATTAGCTTAAACTAAAATCATACCGCACTACATCCGCGCCTTGATTCCAGGCGGCGCGTTCTTTTTCACCGTCACGCTCCTGGAACGCCGCCGGAAAATCTTGACCGAACACCTTGACAATCTACGGGCGTCGTTGAAGGCGGCCCGCCAACGCCGACCGTTCACGGTGGAGGCCATGGTCATTTTGCCTGATCACCTGCATTGTATCTGGACGTTGCCTTTCACCGTTACGTACGATGCGGTATTTATCACCTTGAGTGGGCGGCGGCTGATAACGTTCAGCGTCTGGAGATGGAATGATGCGAAAGGCGGGATGCGCTTCGCTTTCCCGCCCTACGGTCCTGTGGGGGGGGTCAGAAATTCATCTCGTTCCCAAGTGCAACTTGGGAACGAGGGGATAACTCGATATCGGGAAAAAATCAGGCGGGATTGGGTTGGGCGAGCTTCTCGAATCGTTCCAGGGAGTGGCCCATTTGGCCCTCCCGGTTGACTTCCTGGAGCCGTTTCAGACACCTGGCTAACTGGGCCTTCTTCCCCAGGCCGGCGTAGACGTCGAAGGCCCGGACATAGTTATCCCAGGCCGGGGCCAGGTCGCCCCGGGTCTGATACACCTCGCCCAGATAAAACAGGTCCGCGGCCATGGCGGCCCGGTCCAGAACCGACCTGTCGATGGTGAGGGCGCGGATGAACATCTCCAGGGCCTGGCCGGTGTCCCCCCGGGCCAGGGAAAGCCTGCCCCAATGATGGTAGAGGCTGCCCTTGAGTTCCGGCGTAGTGGCCAGAGGCTGGGCCCGGGTGAGAAAATCCTGGGCCGAGGCCGGGTCATTCTGGTCCAGATAAAAGCTGGCCCACTGGAGGTACACCCGTCCCAGGGCCTGGGGGGATCGGGACTGCCGGGCCGCTTCCTGGGCCGTTAGCAGGTGCTGGGAGGCTGCCGCCGGCTCGCCCTGCTTTACGGCCACGGTGGCCAGATTGGCCTGGTTGATGCTTGCCGCCACGAACTGCTGCCGCTCCTGGTTCAGGTTGTAGGCCTGGGTGAAGAAGTCGCCGGCCTTGGGATAATCTCCCTCCTCCAGGGCCACGGCCCCCAGGTTGTTGAGCTGTTGCGCCGCCCCGGGAAGGTAATCCACCGACCGGCTCATGGTCAGGGCCCGGGAGAAATTCCGGGAGGCCCGCTTCAGTTCCCCCCGGGAAAACAATTCCTCCCCCGAAATCGAGATCTCATCGATGCGCTGCACCTGCTGGCCGAACGGGTCGGCTTTGGCGGCGCAGCCGCCCACCAGCAGGGCCGCCAGCCCGAGCCGGGCCCAGCAGCTAAGGAAGGGTGCGCGGCGCCACATGGATGGTTTGGCTCTTGGCTCCCGCAGGGGCAGTCCAGCGGATCAAAGGATTGGCCTTGATGGCGTCCATCGTGTCCTTGGCGCTCCGGGCCGTGCCGGTGGCCGCCTCCATCAAGTCGGGCAATTCCTCGCTGCCGGCCTTGATGTTCGCCACGATGGCCTTCAAGGGCTCGATCTCCTGGTTGATGGATTTGGTAAAAACTCCCAGGTTCTGGGCCATGGGCTTGAGATCTACTATGAGGATTTTGGCCTCTACCAGGAACTTGTCCATGTGGTCTATAGCCTGGTTCATCCGGTTATATAAATCCTTTTGCATGACCAGCATCCCCAAAGTCCCCTTGCCATCGGTGATTTCCTTGAGGACCTCGTCCAAATGAGTTAATGCCGCCTGGAGGATTTTCTCGTCATTTTTCAGGTCCTCGCTGAACTGGGCCAGATGGCTCAGCATGACCTTGACTTTCTGAATGTTCTCCTCGCTGGCCAGTTCCGCCAGGTGTTCCGTCACGGACTTGCGCTCCCGGGAGGGAATGTCGCCATGCGGTTCGATCCTGGGGTAGCCGGAAGAGCCGGGGCTGATTTCGACGTATTCACTGCCGATGAGGGTGGGGCTCACTACTTCCGCCACGGAATCCTGGCGGATGAGGTTGGCATACTCCTGGTTGACCTTGATGATGACCTCTACCTGGGGTCGGTCCGTGGTCTGGGTGATGCTCAGCAGGGCGACCTTGCCGATCTCCGTGTTGAACATCTTGACCAGGGAGCCTTGAAGCAGGTTGTAGCCCTGCCGGAATTTTATCCGGTAGGTGTTCTGGGTTTGGAACCAGCCCTTGGCTTGGGCGATAACCAGCAAGGTCACCACGGTGAAGATGATCAACACCAGGAGAAATCCGCCTGCCAGCTGTTCCTTGCGGGAAAAGCCCTCTTCCATGCGGCTATGATAACACTCTCTTTCGGGTTTTTACAAGTATTTCA
>JAHIKF010000010.1 GCA_018897875.1 Pseudomonadota bacterium
GGTCAAAAAGGCGCTCATGATCTCCCGGGCCACCGTCACCGCATTGGAAAAGTCGAACTTATTCCACACATCCACGTATTGGGCCAACATCTCCCGTTTGCGCCGCCGGAAGAAATCCCGGCCTTTGCGGCCCACGCAGATAAGGGAAACCTCGATACCCGCGGCCTCTTTTTCCCGGATGAACTTCACCGCGGTGTTGATCAGGTTGACGTTGAAGCTGCCGCACAGACCCCGGTCAGCGGTCATCAACACCACCCCGACCCGTTCCACCGGGGCAGCCGCTTGGAAGAAGGGGTGGATCTCCGGTTCTACCCGGCCGGCCATATTGCCCAGCATCATGGCGAAGGCCCCGGCATAAGGCCGGAACCCTTCCATGCGCAGCTGGGCGCCCCGCAGTTTCGCTGCCGAGACCATGTTCATGGCCTTGGTGATCTGCTGGGTCTTCTTGACCGCCCCGATTTTGCGTTTGATATCTTGTAGGGTCGCCATGCTTATACCCCGCTCTTAAGACGCGCTGACGACAGGCTGGAATACGGAATCAAACTCAGCCAAAACGACTTTCATCTTGGCATCGATTTCCGAAGTAAACTCTTTCTGCTCCTTGATGGCGGCCAGCACGTCAGCGTATTTCGACTCCATGAAGCTGTAGAGCTGTTGCTCATAAGACGCCAGCACATCGATGGGATATTTGTCCAGGAAGCCCCGGGTGCCGGCAAAGATGATGGACACCATCTTCTCCATGGGCAGCGGCTGATACTGGGGCTGCTTCAGGACTTCCACCAGCCGGGCGCCCCGGTTGAGCTGCTGCTGCGTGGACTTGTCCAGCTCGGAGCCGAACTGGGCGAAGGCCGCCAGTTCCCGGTACTGGGCCATCTCCAACCGCAGCATGCCGGCCACCTGCTTCATGGCCTTCACCTGGGCGGCGCCGCCGACCCGGGAAACGGAGAGACCGACGTTGATGGCGGGCCGGATACCGGAGAAGAACAGGTTCGGTTCCAGGTACACCTGACCGTCGGTGATGGAAATGACGTTGGTGGGAATGAAGGCCGATACGTCACCCTGCTGGGTTTCGATGATGGGCAGGGCGGTGAGAGAACCGCCTCCCAGGGTGTCGTTCAGCTTGGCGGCCCGCTCCAGCAACCGGGAGTGGTTGTAGAAGATGTCACCGGGATAGGCTTCACGTCCCGGCGGCCGCCGCAGCAGCAGTGACATCTGCCGGTAGGCCTGGGCCTGCTTGGTCAAGTCATCATAGATGATCAGGGCGTGCCGGCCTATGTCCCGGTAATACTCGCCCATGGCGCAGCCGGCAAAGGCGGCGACGTACTGCAAGGGGGCGGGCTCAGAGGCCGAGGCGTTGACGACGATGGTGTGCTTCAAGGCGCCGTGGCGTTCCAGGGCGTCCACCACCTGGGCCACGGTGGATTTCTTCTGACCGATGGCTACGTAGACACAGAGGATGCCGGAGTCCTTCTGATTGATGATGGCATCGACGCAGAGGGCGGTTTTGCCGATCTGACGGTCGCCGATGATCAGTTCCCGCTGGCCGCGGCCGACGGGGGTCATGGCGTCGATGGCCTTGTAGCCCGTGTACATGGGCTCACTCACCGGCTGGCGTTCGATGACGCCCGGGGCCTTGACCTCGATGAGCCGGAACTCCTTGGTGTCGATGGGGCCCTTGCCGTCAATGGGGTTGCCCACGGGATCGATGACCCGGCCGAGGACTGCATCCCCAACGGGCACCTGGGCGATACGGCCGGTGCGTTTAACGATGTCACCCTCTTTGATGTGCGTGTCTTCTCCCAGGATGGCGACACCGACGTTGTCCTCTTCCAGGTTCAGAGCAAGCCCAAAGATACCTCCAGGGAATTCCAGAAGCTCCATGGCCATGCACTTTTCCACGCCATAGACCCGGGCGATGCCGTCACCCACGGACAGCACGGTGCCGGTTTCGGCCACCTCCACCTTCTTCTCGTAATCCCGGATCTGAGAGCGAATAATTTGGCTGATTTCTTCGGCTCTAATTTCCATTTATAAGACCTCGCCTTTTATTAAGGATTCTCTTAAGGTATTAATCTGGGTGCGCACGCTGCCGTCCAGCACCAGATCCCCCACCTTGGCCATCAGGCCGCCGATGATGCTGGGATCTTCCTCCACCTCCATGATCACGGTGCTGCCGGTCAACTTCTCCAGGGTCTGACGGAGTCGATCCTGAGTGGCGTCATCCAGGAAAATGGCCGTTTTAACCTTGGCCCGCCGGACGTTTTCCACCTCGTCCAGCATTTCCTGATAGGCTAATGCCACTCCGTCCACCACGTTGAGGCGGTGTTTATCCAGGAGAAGTTGAAGGAGGTTGGAAACCATGGGAGGCAGTTGCAACAGTTCGATCATGCGCAGCAGTAATTTGTTGCGATCCTCCCGGCCATGGATGGGGTTGAGCAAGGCATCCTTCAGCTCCGGTTCCCGCTCCAAAAGATGGGCGAATCCACTGAGCCCCTCCCCATACTCTTTGTAATGAGCATCTTCCTTGCCCAGAGTCAGCAAGGCTTTCGCATAGCGTCGGGCAACGGTCATGTCAATCAATGGGTTTCCACCACCTTCTTTAAATATTCCTCCACCAGACCTTGCTGGTCGGTGTAGGTAGCTTTCTCTTTAATCATGTCCGTGGCCATCTGGGTGGCCAGGCCCACGACTTCCTCTTTGAGGCTTTGGGCGGCTTTCTTGGTTTCCTGCTCAATGGTAAAGGCGGCCATCTCTTTGATGCGGGCCGCCACCAAGTTGGCCTTATCCAGAATCTTGGCCTTTTCCATTTCGCCTTCGGCAATAAATTGCTGGATCACATTCTGCCGCTCTTTGGCCACCGCGGCCAACCGGGCCTCCGCCGCGGCCACCGCGGCCTCGAACTCGGCTTGCTTGGCTGCCATCTCCTCCAGGGTCGTGGCCACGTCCTGGGACCGCTTGGCGAAGAATTTTTTGGCCGGTTTGGCCAACAGGTAGACCAGGATGCCGGCGAACACCACAAAATTGACGGTGCGCCAGAGAAGCTCCTGAATCTTTTCGGCTGATATGCCGCCAGCCGCCTCGGAAGGCGCGGCTACCCCTAATAGGAGCAGGACGGCCCCCAAACCCCAGAAGGCTGCCCCGATCCGTTGCCAGCCGCTTCTGCGTCCGCCGTTCATGAGAGTTCCCTCCCCAGAATTTTGGTAGCCAGCAGTTGGGCAAAGCTCTGGGTCTGCGTCTTCAAGGACGCCCGGGCCTTGGCCATGTCAGCTTTGATTTTCTTTTCTACCGTGGCCCACTCAAGCTCCGCCTGGCGCTTCACTTCCTCCAGGAGGGTCGCTTCTGCCTGGGCCCCTTCCTGCTTCAAGGTCTCCCGAGCCCCCGCGCCGGCGCGCCGGGCCGCGGCCAGTTCCTCCCTGATCTCATCCTCCAGGCTCCGGCCCTTATCCGTCAGGACGTTGATCTCGGTCTCCTGGGCCAAAAGTTTGGCCTGCCGATCCCTGAGAGCGCTACGGATAGGGCGGAACAAAACCACGTTCAGGAGAACGACCAGGAGCAGGAAATTGATAATCTGCGCGTACAAAGTCCAATCAATGTCAATCATTCCTGGCTGCCACCTCGTATTTTATTTACTAAGATCGAATACTTAACAGCTTTAAGCAGGTATTGCCTGAGGTTAAGGCCATGTGTATCTTTTCACGAACCCCTTTTTAGCCTATTTTCCTGGCGCTGTCAAAATTTTTTTGCAAAAAAATGATCACCCCACGAATAAGTATCTTCGCATGCGGATATTCAGGAGAAATCCAACCCCCAATAAGGTGGTGATCAGGGAGGAACCGCCGTAGCTGAACAGGGGCAGGGGGATACCCACCACCGGCAAAAAGCCGGTGACCATGCAGAGGTTGATGAATATCTGCCAGAAGATCAGGGCCGTCACCCCCACGGCCAGCAGGTGGCCGAAGCGCTCCTTGCAGTCCCGGGCCACCGACAGCCCCCAGAGGGCCAGGGCCGTAAACAGCAGCAGCAGCACCGCCGAGCCCACAAACCCCCACTCCTCGGCAAACACCGAAAAGACGAAATCGGTGTGCTGCTCCGGGAGAAAATAGAGCTGGCTCTGGGTGCCCTGAAGAAAACCCTTGCCCCAAAACTGGCCGGAGCCCACGGCAATCATGGACTGCAGGATGTGATACCCGGCCCCCAAAGGGTCTCTCCCCGGGTCCAGGAAGGTCAGGACCCGTTGGCGCTGATAATCTTTCAGAAAATGCCAGAGCAACGGGGACAGCATAACCAGGGTCAGGCCGCACCCCATGAGGGTGCGCCACCGCACCCCCACAAAGAGAATTATGCTGCCAGCCACCAGGGCCACCAGGATCCCCGACCCCAGGTCGGGCTGCTTGATGATCAGCGCCACCGGGATCATCACCAGGGCCCCGGGGACGATCAGGTCCTTGAGGCCCATGGCCTCTATCCGGGCCCGCCGGTTGAAGTAGGTGGACATTGCCAGGATGATGCCGATCTTGGCCAGCTCCGCCGGTTGAAAGGCCAGGGGGCCCATGGGGAGCCAGCGACGGGAGCCGGAGACCATCTTGCCACCGAACATGACCGCCACCAGCAGCACGATGCTGATGAGATAAATGGGGTAGCTCAACTTCTCCAGGTGCCGGTAATCATAGGTCAGGGTCAGGCACATCACGCCCAGGCCCACGGCCAGCCAGTAGAGTTGCTTGATGTAGAGGGGCGTGCCCTCCCCCCGGTTGTAACCGGCGCTGTAGAGATTGACGATGCCCGTGGCGCAAATAATCACCACCAACCCCAGAAGCACCCAGTCAAAATTATGAATTAAACGGCGATCAAACATGGTGAGCGGTCAGCTTTCAGCAGTCAGCGATCAGCCAACTATGAACTCGTTCCCAAGCTCCAGCTTGGGAACGTGTTTTTCTGGCGAAGCTCTGCTTCGCCAACCAGACCAAGCGGAGCTTGGAAACCAGAGGGAAAGTTATGGTGCTTAGGACGCTCCCTACAAGGCTTTATTTCCGGTAAGCCTCACGCCGAGGGCGAACGGCCGTTACTCTCATCAACCTTTCCGGTTCCGCAATTTCATAGAGGATACGCCAATCTCCCACTCTGGCGGTGCGGGTACCCGGAAACATCTTCAGAGGCTTTGAGAGGCGCGGGGCATAAGGGTCAGACGCCAACTCTTTTAACC
>JAHIKF010000076.1 GCA_018897875.1 Pseudomonadota bacterium
CTAATGCCTCAGGATTGTCAAACTGGCGATATCTCTGGATGGCCCCCAGCTCTCGAGCTTTTTCCCGCCATCCCGCAGGTAAAAAAGTTAGAAGAAATTGCCAATCCTCTCCTTGTTCCGGGAAAATCATTCTTTCCATCGCCACCTTCCCCCTTGGCGGCGATTGTAAAGGATCAACTTACAAACATTAATCCTTAAGTTAGCGCTTATGCCCATCAAGGGGGAGGAAGAAAAAACCTTTAACCTTTTGTCAGATAATCCTGGGACGATACACTGGTGTCGCGATTAATAAATTGTCTGGTATAAAATCAGCCCTGTCTTGAAGACCGGGTGTTTTAAGTCCCCCTGGCTTAAAGGGGGATTTAGGGGGATTATTAATGAGTTACCTAATCCCCCCTGACCCCCCTTTAGAAAAGGGTGGCAGAAAACCTCCATATTCAATTGCCCTTTTAATTGTGCAATGTCACATTAGAGGCCGGATAGGGGTAAAATGATGTGGGTGGGCGTCTTCGCCCGCCACTCAACTGGATTGAGGGTGCGTAGGACGCACCCCACGAAAAAACTTTTCAAGGCCGGGTCAGCTGCTCAGCCTCAGGCCGTGGCGCTCATGCGGCCCAGGTAGGCCTCAATGACCAGGGGATTGTGGCGCACCGCGTCCGGAGTCCCCTGGGCGATGCGGCTGCCGCCGTCCAGGACCACGACGTGGTCCGAGATCCCCATCACCATTTCCATGTCGTGTTCCACCAGGATCATGGTCTTTCCCGCCAGCCGCATCTGGCGGATGAAGGTTGCTACCGTGGCGGTCTCTTCGGCATTGAGTCCCGCCACCGGTTCGTCCAGCAGGGTGAGGACGGGCTGGGACACGAAAGCCCGGGCCATTTCCACCCGTTTCTTGTCCCCGTAGGCCAGCACACCCACGGGCCAGCCGGCCTTGTCCGCCAGGCCGAAGGCGTCCAGGGCCTCCAGGGCCGTGAGTTTGAGCCGCCGCTCCCGGTGCCGCAAACCCGGAGGGAGGAAGAGCGCCTCCAATAGGGAGGCGCCGGCCTGAACCGTCAGGCCGCAGAGGACATTGTCCAGGACCGTCAGACGCGGAAAAATCCGGAGGTTTTGAAAGGTCCGGGAGATTCCCAGCCGGGCCACCCGGTGGGCCGGCAACCCGGCGATATCGGCGCCCTTGAACCGAATGGCCCCCCCGTCGGGCCGGATGACCCCGGTGAGGCAGTTGATGAGGGTGGTTTTGCCGGCGCCGTTGGGGCCGATGAGCGCGGTAACCTGGCCCGTCTCGACTCCGAAAGACACCTCCGAGAGGGCCGGCAGGCCGCCGAAATTTTTGCTGAGGTTGGAAATTTCCAGCAGGTTCCCGCCCATGCAACTAATCCCGTATATTCCGCGCCAACAAAGGGCCAAATAAGGTAACCATTAACACCAGGGGCCAGAGCCGGCCCTGAAAGATATTATAATCGGCCCAGAGGGAGTCCCAGGAATGTCCGATCACATAATGGCCGAAAAGAAATTCAAACATGATCGTCGCCATGGTCCAGAATAAGCCAAGTTTGAACAGGGAAAATTGGGTCGCCCCCTTTAATTTTCCTATATACGCATAAATGAGCCCAAAAATAATCACCCCTACCAGCAGGGTGCCCAGGGCTCTGCCACCCAGCGGCCCTAACCCCGGCGCCAGAAATCTTTCTCGGATCATACCGCAGCCGATGGCCACCACCAGAAATCCCAGCCATAAGCCAGAGGCCTTGACGTAATTCAGAGAATTCATCTCATCAGCCTGGGCTTCACGATTGCCGGTCCATGGCCAAGCGGCGGCGGGCCCAGCGGATGCGGATGATATCCACCAGCCCGGACACGAACCCCTGGGGCAGGAAGATGAGGATCACCACCAGGATCACCCCGTGGATGATGTCCATGTAGGTTTCCAGGAACCCCAGGAAATGGGGCAAGACAGTGATGAACGAGGCCCCGAACAGGGTGCCCCAGACGGAGCCCAGCCCGCCCACCACCACCATGATCACCAGATCCAGGGACTTGAAGACGCTGAAGGCGTCGGGGTTGACGTAGCCGAAGTAGTGGGCGTAGAGGCTGCCGGCCACCGAGGCCATGACCGCGGAGAGCACAAAGACGCCGTTTTTTTGACGTTGCACATCCACCCCCAGGGCGGCGGCGGCCACCTCGTCGGCGCCCAGGGCGGCCAACCCCCGCCCTACCCCGGTGCGGACCAAATTGAGGCACAGGGTCAGGGCCACCAGGGCAAAGGTCCAGACCAGGTAGTGGAACTTGAGGTCGCTGTCGAAGGTCAGGCCCCCGATGGACAGGGGCGGCACCCCGGAAAGGCCGCTGGGCCCGCCGGTAACCGCGTCCCACTGGACGAAAATGCTGTCCACCACGTAGTTGAACCCGAGGGTGGCCATGGCCAGATAGTGGCCCGACAGCCTCAGGGTGGGGATCCCGAGGGCCAGGGCCACCAGGGCCATGGCGCCGGCGGTGAGGATCATGGCCGGCCAGGCGGGAAAGCCGTAGGTGGCAGTCAGGATGGCCGAACCGTAGGCGCCCAGGCCGAAAAAGGCGGCGTGACCCAGGGATATCTGGCCGGCGAAGCCGATGAAGAGGTTAAGCCCCAAAACCACGATGACGTAGAGGCCGATAAGGTTGAGGATTCCCAGGTTGTAAGGGTTGTCCATAACCAGGGGGGTGAGCGCCAGGAACAGGGCCAGACCGCACACCATGAGCCCCGTATGGTGGCGGATGACAAAGAATTTGGCTTTCTCCCACCCTATCATGGCCAGGGTTTACCCTACTTACCGATTGGCGCGCAAAAAGCGGGCGATGCTGCGGTCGTAAGTCCGCTCCACCTCGGGGGTGAAGTAGCAGGCCGGCAACTGGCCCATGGCCCGGTGGTAGTGGAGGCATTCGCAGCAGATGCCCTTGCGCTCACACGGTTCATAGGTGCAGTTGCATTTCGCCAGGTTTGCTGATTGGTTGGGGCATTCTTTCATCTTGGCGATCTCCATTTTGCTTCAGTAGGGTGCGTCTTACGCACCAATTATAGCGTTGGCCATAAATTCCTTCCGTTTGGAGGTTCTCAAATCCCCCTAAATCCCCCTTTTTCCAAGGGGGACTTTAACAGCAATTCCTTGCAGTTCCCCCCCTTTTTTAAAGGGGGGCAGGGGGGATTATAAGGCTTCCCATATTGGAAAAAACTTTTGGCAATTCCTA
>JAHIKF010000077.1 GCA_018897875.1 Pseudomonadota bacterium
CCCCCTCACCCCAACCCTCTCCCCCCGAAGCGGGTGGAGAGGGAGTAGGTGATGTCGCCGGGTTTAGTAACCATAACGCATTAAATCGGTTTCACTTTTTCCCCTCTCCCCCGCTGGGGGAGAGGGTCAGGGTGAGGGGGAAGTAATCTTATCGGCAAAAAGTACGTTAACGAATTCATGAATTGTTGGACGACGTTTAATACTGAGTTGCGCTCAAAAGGCTATTTTCCATAGCCGCAGGCTTCAGCCTGCGCCTGCACAGGATGGAAAGCCTGTGCCTCCCTTTGACTGCAATCTGGTATAACGAGCATCCTGCTTCGCAACAACCAAACCGGACACTGCTGAGTTTTTGTAGGGAGCGGCGCTCACCGCCCCTTACCTTGACCGACCCGATTGAGGCTGGAATTTGTCAGATATTCCTGGGAAGAACCGCTAGCCGCTGAGCCCGCCCCCGCCCGGATGGATATCCTGATACGCGGGCAAGATTCCCAGGCCGGAGGCACTCTTCACGGCCCTTAGGATGGCCTGCTCCAGGGCGGCTTCCGCCAGCACCCCCACAACGTGCAGATCGGCGTCCACCTCGGGGTGGGCCAGAACGAAAACCGTGTCCCCGTCAAACAGGGTGTGGACCGGCCGGATGGTGCGGGCCAGGGCGTTGTGGCCCATCTGGGCCACCTTCTGGGCCTGTTCCCGGGTGAGTCTGGCATTGGTGGCCACCACCGCGATGGTGGTGTTAGGCTCGGCGAAGCTCTGCCGCACAATACCCTGGCGGAGCATCATCACCGTGTTGACGAACTCATGGCTGTCCCGGTCCCGGCGGGCTCCGGCCAGGATGGTCCCGGTCCCCGGGTCCACCACGTCGCCAAAGGCGTTGACCACCGCCAGGGCCCCCACGTGCAGACCCTGGGGGCCTTCAAGGAAACTGGTGCCCAGACCGCCCTTGGTGGCCTGTTGGATCCCTAACAGTTTGCCCACGGTGGCGCCCACCCCGGCGCCGACGCTGCCGTCCCCCTGGGGAAGGCCGGTGGCGGCCTGGCAGGCGGCATAACCCATGGCCTTGTCCGGACGCCGCCGGCAGTCGCCCACCGACAGGTCATAGATCACTGCCGTGGGCACGATGGGTACCCGGGTAATGGCCACATCGAACCCCAGGCCCCGCTGTTCCAGGTATTCCAAGGCGCCCCCGCCGGCGTCCAGCCCAAAAGCGCTGCCGCCGGCGATGCAGACGCCGTGAATTTCCTCCACGATGTGCAGCCCCACCAGGGCGTCCATCTGCCGGGTCCCGGCGGCGGAACCCCGGACATCGGCGCTCCCCGTGGTCCGCGGCGGGCAGAGGATGACGGTGCAGCCCGTGAGATTCTCAAAATCACTGGCATGGCCAACCAGGAATCCCTGGACCCGGGTAATCATTGCCGCGGCTCGCCCCCGGAGGGCGGCGGGGCCATTTGGACCGACCCGCCCGTGATGGTGAGGAGATACAGCGAGCTCTCCTCCTCCCGCTGGGCGTTGAACTTCAGGAACCAGGGGAGGCCCGGAACGCCACTGAGAGTCAGTAACTGCTGGGGCAGCGCCATCCGGGTCAGGGCCTGGGGCGACTCCGCCGCCCGCGCCATCACCCGGAACACCGTATAACCCTGGGCCGCCAGGTAGTCCGGTTCCTCGCCGTACTGCTGCCGGTAGGCGGCAATAAATTTCTGCACCTCGGGGTTGGGGTCCCCGGCATAGAAGGCGTCAGGGAAGATGACCCCTTGTAAGGCCGTCAACTGGGCCGCCGGTACTCTGGCGCTGTGCAGAAGATTGGTGCCCAGCAGTTGGATGCCTTTGAGCGGGGTCCCGGCCAGTCCCCCGGCGATGGCGGCCACGGCGGCGGCGTCGTCGGGGATGAACAGGGCGGTGGCCATGGGCGCGCCTTCCGCCTGGGGCTTGAGACTCTCAGCCAGGGCGGACAGGGTGGGCCCGAACTCCTGGGAGCCGGGGCTGTAAAAAACCTGGGCGGCCAGCTCACCGCCGACGGCCGCCACCTCCTCCTGAAAATTCTGGGAAAAGGTGCGCCCGTAAGAAGAATCGGGGTTGAGAATGGCGAAACGCTTGATCCCCATGCTGAGCCCCTGGCGCACCAGGGCCCGCACCTGCTGGCGGGGCGTCAGGAAGGCTTGAAAAATCCAGTTGCCGGTCTGGGTGAGGCCATCCTTCTGGGACAGGGCGATGAGGGGCACCGCCGCTGCCTGGGCTACGTTCGCCGCACTTTGCGCCATAGCCGACGACAGGGGTCCGAGGATGGCCAGCACGCTCTCATCCTGGGCCAGTTCCCGGGTGACGGCGGCCGCGGTCTCCGGGTCCGTGCCGATGTCCCGGAAGACCAGCTTCACCGAGGCCCCTTTGGCCGCCAGTTCCATGCCGCGCTGCACCCGGAAACCGAGGTTGCTCAAATGGCCGCTCAAGGGCAGGAGGCAGCCCACCACCACCTTGCCCCCGGTCAGGAGCCGCTGGGCTCCGGCGGCCTCGGGGCTGTTGGGGAAACGCTCCTTGAGGGTAGCCACCCATTTGCGCGCCTCCTCCGATTGGCCGGCGTCCTGGGACAGGCGGGCCAAGCGCAGGAGCAGGGCGGCGCTCAGGGGGTTATCCCGGTAAAGGGCCGCCAGCTGCTCCAGTTCCGGAACCGTGGCCTGCTCTAACAGGCGGGTCTTCAGGTCCTCAAACCACTCCGGGTCCCCGGAGGCCAAATCCTGGGCCGCCAGGCGAAGGCGGGCAAAAGCCTGGGGCACCTGGCCCTGTTTCAAGGCAATCTCGACCATCAGGGCCTGGGTGGAGAACCACAGAGACCGGGGCAGGTCGGTGGCCGCGGTGAGGCTGTCCAACACCTGGATCGCCTGCTGATACTCTCGCAGCTTGAAGTAGGCCCGGCCGAGGCCGTAACGGGCCTTGAGCCCGGTCTCCGGTTGGGGCTGGCGGGCTAAAATACCCTGGTAGCGCCGCAGGGACCCTTGCCAGTCCCCCAGGAGACCCGAAATCTCAGCTTCCTGGAGTCGGGCGTCCATAGCCCGGTCTCCCTGGGGATAGCGCTCCAGATAATTGGCATATTGCTGATAAGCCTGACGATAGGCCTGGCGGCGATAGCTGGCTTCCGCGGTTTGAAAGAGGGCGGCGTCGGTCTCCCGGACCTGGGGGGCCGGACGCTCGGGAGGAAACGGGGGCGGCATGGCGGCGCAGGCCGGCAGCAGCGCCATGAGCAGGAACAGGACCGCGAGCTTTCGAACCATAACGGTGGCTTCCGCACTATCTGGCTAAAGAAATAAAGTGAGGCTAAGACCGGGGGGCAATTTCTGCTAGGTGGTCAGGAACTCCCCGGCCCTCCTCGCACCAGTAACCTTCTGGAGAGTTGGACCTGGTGTGGCGCGTCATTGTTAATATGGCACTTGAATCCGGGATTTCAACCCCCCTTTTTTTAAGGGGGGTAAGGTGGGGATTAAATAAGTGCTTAATAATCCCCCTAAATCCCCCTTTAAAAAGGGGGACTTAAAACATACGGCT
This sequence comes from Pseudomonadota bacterium, assembly GCA_018897875.1. Taxonomy (GTDB): domain Bacteria; phylum Desulfobacterota; class Desulfobaccia; order Desulfobaccales; family 0-14-0-80-60-11; genus 0-14-0-80-60-11. The sequence goes on from JAHIKF010000077.1 coordinate 3,532, forward strand.
TTTTTATACCATATCAATTATGCATCAGGGCATTGGATTTCAGCCCTGCCTGAAAGGCGGGCGCACCCTCAGGTGCGCCCGACAAAAAATATGAGCCGGTGAAACCTGAGGGAGGGGGCTGGGGGTTCCCACAGGCGAGACGCCTGTGCTACACGCCTCCGGCCCCCTCCCTCAGGTCGCTTGGCCTTTTCCGGTCCTACTTCACTTCCTCGAATTCGGCCTCCACCACTTCTTCTTCGGGCTTCTTGGGCTTCTCTTCGTGGTCATGGCCGGCGCCGGCGCCCGCCCCGGCGCCCGCCCCGCCGCCCTGGCCGGCCGCGCCGGTCTTGGCGTACATCTGTTCTGCCAGTTTGTGAGAAGCCTTCATCAGCTCCTCGCTCTTCTGCTTGATGGCCTCCAGGTCGGTCCCTTCCATGGCGGTCTTGAGGGCCGCGACGTGGCTTTCGATGTCGCTCTTGGTAGCCGCATCTACCTTGTCCCCCAGGTCGGTCACGGTCTTTTCGGTGGTGTAGATCAGGGTGTCGGCCTGGTTGCGGGCCTCGATCAGCTCCCGCTTCTTGCGGTCTTCCTCGGCATGGAGTTCGGCATCCTTGATGAGGTTCTTGATCTCCTCCTCGGACAGGCCGCTGGAGGCGGTGATGCGGATGGACTGCTCCTTGCCGGTGCCCATATCCTTGGCGGAGACTTGGACGATGCCGTTGGCGTCGATGTCGAAGGTGACATCGACCTGGGGAATGCCCCGGGGCGCCGGCGGAATGCCGAACAGCTCGAACCGCCCCAGCGTCTTGTTATCCCCGGCCATATCCCGTTCGCCCTGGAGCACGTGGATGGTCACCGCGGTCTGGTTGTCCGCCGCGGTGGAGAAGACCTGGTTCTTGCGGGTGGGGATGGTGGTGTTGCGCTCGATGATCCGGGTAAAGACCCCACCCAGGGTCTCGATCCCCAGGGACAGGGGGGTGACGTCCAGCAGGAGGACATCCTTCACCTCGCCTTTGAGGACCCCGGCCTGAATAGCGGCGCCCACGGCCACCACTTCATCGGGGTTCACCCCTTTGTGGGGCTCCTTGTCGAAGATCTCCTTGACCTTCTCCTGGACCTTGGGCATGCGGGTCATGCCCCCCACCAGGATGACTTCGTCGATCTCCTTGGGCGTGACCTTGGCATCCTTTAAGGCTTGCCGACAGGGCCCCGCCATCTTGTCGATGAGGTCCGCCACCAGGCCCTCGAGCTTGCCCCGGCTGAGCTTGATGAGCAGGTGCTTGGGGCCGGAGGCGTCGGCGGTGACGAAGGGCAGGTTGACTTCGGTCTCCATGGAGGTGGAGAGCTCCATCTTGGCCTTTTCCGCCGCTTCTTTCAGGCGCTGCAGGGCCATCTTGTCATTACGCAGGTTGATGCCCTGTTCCCGCATGAACTCATCCGCCAGGAAGTCGATAACCCGCTGGTCGAAGTCGTCGCCGCCCAGGTGGGTGTCGCCGTTGGTGGATTTGACCTCAAAGACGCCGTCGCCGATCTCCAGGATGGAGACGTCAAAGGTGCCGCCCCCGAGATCGAACACCGCGATGCGCTCGTCCTTCTTTTTATCCAGGCCATAGGCCATGGACGCGGCGGTGGGCTCGTTGATGATCCTGAGCACCTCCAGCCCGGCGATGCGGCCGGCGTCCTTGGTAGCCTGGCGCTGGGCATCGCTGAAGTAGGCCGGGGTGGTGATCACGGCCTCGGTCACCTTTTCCCCCAGATACTCCTCCGCGGTCTGCTTCATCTTGGTGAGGATCATGGACGAGATCTCGGCGGGGGAATAGACCTTGCCCCGGATGTCGATGTGGGCGTCGCCGTTCTCGGCCTGAACGATCTTGTACGGCAGAATTTTCAGGTCCCGCTGCACTTCCGGGTCGCTGAATTTCCGGCCGATGAGACGTTTGACGGAAAATACGGTATTTAAAGGGTTGGTGATGGACTGGCGCTTGGCGATCTGCCCCACCAACCGTTCGCCGCTCTCGGTAAAGGCCACCACGGAGGGGGTGGTGCGGGTCCCCTCCACATTCGGGATGACCTTGGGCTCGCCACCTTCCATAATAGCCACACAGGAATTGGTGGTGCCTAGATCGATGCCGATAACTTTAGACATTTATTTCTCCTCCTGAACCGTCGAATCGTTTTGACCTGACGTAGTTTCGTTTTGGGTAGTGCGGGCCACCACTACCATGGCCGGCCGTAGCAGGCGCTGGTTCATGAGATAGCCCTTCTGTAATTCTTTGATGACGCTGCCGTCCGGGACATCCGGAGCCTCTTCCTGCATCATGGCGTTATGAAAAGCCGGGTCGAATTGCTGGCCCAGGCTGTCGTGGGCCGTGACGCCGAACCGGTCCAGGGCCTTGAGAAAACCCTGGTGCACCATCTCGATGCCTTCCAGCAACGCCTGTGGCGCCTCCAGCGCCCGGCCGTGGTCCAAGGCCAGTTCCAGGTTGTCCACCACGGGCAGGAGTTCTTTGACCAGGTTCTCGTTGGCAAACTGGAGGAGGTCCGCCCGTTCCCGCTCATGACGCTTTTTCAAATTCTCCATATCCGCGGCCAGCCGGAGCAGGCGGGCATAGTTCTCTTCGGCTTCCTTGGTCTTTTCCTCCAACTTATGGCGCAGCTCCGCCAGGTCCCCCGAACTTTCCGGGGACTCAGGGGAAACCCCGGGAGCGGTCTGCTCCTCCTGGGACGGAGGGTCAGGCGATCCCTTGGTGAAGAAATCAGATTTGGATCGGGTCATAAAGCCTCTTCTCCTTGTCATACTGCCAACCACCTGAAACATTTATAAAAGACATAAACCCCTGGCCTGAGACGGGCCCGGGGCGAGAAATTCACGTCTGGCGCTTGGTGAGCAGGTCCGTGACCAGAGCGGCCGTGTACCGCACAATGGGGACCAGCCGGGCGTAGTCCATCCGCATGGGTCCGATGACCCCCAGGCTGCCCAAGGCCGTTTGCTGGGAACCGTAGGAGGTGGCCACCAGGGACAACTGCATCTCCGGAAAATGCTCCTCCGGACTGATAATAATCTGCACTCCCTGGGCCACCATGGTCTGATCCAGCAAGGTGACCAGATGGTGCTTTTCTTCAAAGGCCCTGAAGATGCTTCGGATCTTGTCCACATCGCCGGTGAATTCCGGGTAATCCAGGATATGGCTGGTACCCTCGATGTAGAGCTCTTCGGCCTCGTCTTTTTGCAGGGCCTGCCGGCTGAGGCTCAGGGCCTGCGACACCATCTTGTCGAACAGGCTCTTTTCTTCCTCCATCTTGGCCAGGATCCGCCGCCGGGACTCCCCCAGGGTCAGGTTCTGGCAGAGCTCATTGAGATACCGGCTGAAGCGGTCCAACACCTCCTGGGAAAAACGGTTCTTGGTGCGCACGAACCGGTTCTGGACCTGATTGTCCTGGGACACCAGGACCGTCAGCACCCCATCCCCACTCAGGTTGATGAACTGGATATGTTTGAGGCGTATGCCCTGGGGGCGGGGGCCCAGCACCAGGGCGGGATGGCCGCTCACCAGGGAGAGCACCCGGGAGGCCTGGCGGAATAACTCTTGCGGCTCGTGGGCCGGCGGCGCGAAGCCCTCCTGGATCTGCTGCTGCACGGACCGTCCCAAGGACTGGATGGGCAGTATCCGGTCCACATAATACCGCAAGCCCTTGGGCGTGGGGACCCGGCCAGCCGAGGTGTGGGGCTGGCTCAGAAAACCCCGCTCTTCCAGGTCCAGCATGAGGTTGCGGATGGTGGCCGGCGACAGGTTCAGGCCCGAGGTCTTGGCCACGGTCCGCGACCCCACCGGTTCCCCGGTAATAATATACTGGGCCACCACGGTTTTAAGGACCCAGGTATCCCGCTCCCCCAGGAGTTCCATGACGCGATTCTGTTCCATTTTCAACCTTATAAGTTAATAAGAACATGGGGATTTGTCAAGAGATATGGGGGATTTTCTCCAGGTGCAACAGATCCGGTTTTCTCGGACACGGGATTGGGAGATAATCAGTGACCCAGGAGGACCGGAAGATGGAAAAAATGACGGCATAGTCATGATCATATTTGAAATGACCACGACCCGAAATGAATATTGATTTTTTTAAACCTGCGCGGTAGTATTCAAATTGTTTCATAAGTTTCAATCAAACTCTGCCTCAGATGGAGGAATAAGAAATAAGATTGTAACTTCAAAACCGAGGTTAAATTATGGACAATTACCTAAACAGTAAGCCTGATGGTTATTGCTCACCGGCTGCATCAATGCCATTTTTTGGAGGGACCATGAAACCTGATCAATCACTCGGTGTCGGTTCGGATGAACCATCCCCATTAAGACCTCACCCCGTCAGCTTTTCCCGGGCCCGGGGTGGGCTGTCGCTTCTGCTGCTGGCTTTTTGTCTTTCCCTGGTATTTCTCGGCCCCGCCTTGGCCGCCGACGGCGCCCTGGATCCCAGCTTCAATGCCGGCGTCGGACCCCTCAACGGGGTGCAAGCTATCCCCGAACTCCGCGGACAGGTCAATTACCCTACGGTTACCGGCTCGCCTCTCAATGGCTACTCTCTCATCTTCGGCGAATTTTACGGGATTTCCGTGGGCGTTCCTTTCCAAGCCCGCCCAGCCATTGCCCGCCTGACCAATACCGGGGCGCTGGATACCACCTTCAATAACGCCCAAACCTTTGGCGAGATCCGCAGCGTCTACATCTATCCCGCTGATGACCCCAACTTCCCGAACAAGATTCTCATCGGCGGGAATTTCTTTGCATCTTCGGGCACCTATTATTCCCCAAGATTTGCCCGCTTGAACGCCGACGGCTCCCTGGATACCACCTTCCCCCAGACCTTCATCGGAGAAGGAGCGGTGAACTCCATCGCAGTGCAGGGCTCCGGGACCGCCGCCAAGATCCTGGTGGGCGGCTGGTCCATGCTGCCGAGCGAGCTTGACTTTGTCGGCCCCTTCTGCAGCCTGGTACGCTTCAATTACAACGGTACCCTGGATAGCACCTACACCCCCTGGAGTGCCCCCGGCGGTTATATCAACGACATCAGGGTCAACGATCCCTTATTCCCCGGTGATGTTCTCATCTTCTGCAGCTACCCCAAAAACCCCGCCGGCTCGGGCGGCAATTATTATATGCTGCGCCTCAACCCCGCCCTCAACCTGTCGTCGCCCCTGGCCTTCATCGGGGATGAAACGGTGGACGGCCCCATCTTCAGTATGGCCCGGCAGAGCGACGGCAATTATGTGATCTGCGGCCAGTTCCAGAAGGTCTATAACCCTGCCGCCGCCGCCTGGGTCTCCAGAAATCGCGTCGCCCGTTTAGGCTCAGACCTGAGGACCCTGGACACCTTCTATAGCGTCGGGGTCGGCCCCAACGATATGGTGGAGCAGATCAGCCCCATGTCTTCAAGTGATGATCGGATGGTGCTGGCGGGCAATTTCAGCACCTGGAACGGCGCCCCCCGCGGTTACCTGGTGCGCCTCAATGCTAACGGGACGCTGGATACCAACTTCCCTAGCGGTGGCAGCGGGGCCGATGACCGCATCATGCGGGTGAATTGGTTCTCTGACGGCAGCGGCGGCTTGATCTATGGCTATTTCCGCTCCTACAACGGCCAACCCCGGCGCGGCATCGCCGGCCTCAATGCCGACGGCAGCCTCAATGGCGCCTTTGCCAGCGTCACCCCCTTCCCCGGGGGGCCCGGCATGGTGTCCTCCCTGGCGACCCAAAGCGACGGCAAGATCATCATCGGCGGCCCCAACTTTAACGGGGTGGGCGGCAAATACCGCGGCGGCTTTGCCCGGCTCAACCCCGACGGCAGTCTGGACACCTCTTTCAAAAGCGGGGTGAACGGCTGGGTGGAGGGTGTCGCCCTCCAGGCCGACGGCAAGATCCTGGTGGCCGGAAATTTCGGCCAGTGCCAGGGTTACGCCCGCCACGGCCTGGCCCGGCTGAACCCGGACGGCTCCCTGGATACCGCCTTTAATCTCAGGCTGGGGGCCGGGGACGACTCTGGATCCATAGTCCACCAGGTGGTGCCGTTGTCCAATGGACAGCTGATGATCACCGGGTACCTAACAGGACCCGCGGTCCGCCTGAACAGCGACGGCACCCTGGACCCCAGCTTCGACGCTTCCAGTTTCAGCATCCCCGGGAGCGAGGGTCTTAACGGCAGGCGGCTGGCGGTGGTGGGCGATAAGTATGTCGTCGCCGGCACGTATAATGAATTTTCCAATGGGTTTCTGGTCCGTCTCACCCCCAGCGGCGCGGTGGACCCCGACTTCGGCCCTAGTAATACCCCCCCGCTTCACATCCAGACTATGGACGGCAGTATCGAAGACCTGTTGCTCCAGCCCGACGGCAAGATCGTGGTGAGCGGCGGATTTTCCCACATTATCGACGGGTCCGTGGCGCGCCCCGGCATCGCCCGGTTCTCGGCCAACGGCTTGCTGGATAACACCTTTACCCCAAGTCTGGTCCCGCCCCTCGGCGCCAATACCATCGTGCTCACCGCCATGGCCCGGCAGCCCAACGGCAAGATCCTTATCGAGCAGAATTTCTTAAATGACAATACTTTTGTGAGCGCCCAGATAGCCCGACTGAACTCCAACGGTTCCCTGGACCCCTCTTTTATCCTCGGAAACCCGGCCAATGGCGGCTATTGGCGCAGCGCCGGTAATAGCATCCTGCGCCTGCCCAGCGGCAAGGCCCTCATCGGCGGAAATTTCAGCTCTTACAACGGCACCCCAGCCTGGTCGCTGGTCCGGATCTTCGCCGGCCCGGCGAATTTTAGTCCCGGCGCATTATACCTGTTGTTGGGCAACTAGCGGCAGTAGGCTCTGACTCCCGCGAGAGCCAGCGGTCCAATCTATCAGGAAAAAAGGGGGAATGGTCCTGGAGCCCATTTCTCCTGGTCTGAGGGCCACTGCCGGCGAGTGGCTGGTGGAAAAAACCGGCTTCAAAAGCCCCGGGCAGGCCAGGGCCCAAAGTCTCGCCCAAGCCTCACTGACCCGGGCGGCTTAATGAAACTTGTGCCCAGAAAACCGGGTGCGGTACACCCATAAAGAGGCTCAATTCCCCTACCCCTGGCAGCGGTGGCGGACGCTTTGGCCTTCCACCATATAGACCACCTGTTCGGCGATATTGGTGGCGTGGTCCCCCACCCGCTCCAGGTTGCGCACGATGTTGATCTGGCACTGGCAGGGCAGGATGGCCTCCGGGGCCCCGGTCATTTCCCCGAGCAGATCCTGGATAATGGCCTGGTCCATGGCGTCCACGTCGTCATCCGCCAGGCAGACCTGCCGCGCCAGGTGGGCATTGCTCCGGAAAAAGGCTTCCAGGCTCTGGCGCACCATCTCCTGGGCGCTTTGGGCCATGGACGCCAGGCTGGGGTGGATGGGCCGGGGCGGCAGGTGACTCAGGGTGAGCACCTCTTCGGCGATGTTGGTGGCGGAGTCGCCGATCCGCTCCAAATCGGTAATGATATGGTCCACAGCCATCAGTTGGCGCAAATCTCCGGCCACTGGCTGGAACAGGGCGATCAGGCGCACGCATTCCCGGTCAATGGCCTCCTCCAGGCTATTGACCGCCACGTCCCCGACGATCACCCGGCGGGCCAGGTCCCCGTCCCGGGTCAGCACGGCCTTGACGCTCTGCTCCATGGCGGTGGCCGCAAGGCCCGCCAACTCCATCAGATCGTCCCTCACCGTGGCCAGATTTCGGGAAAATTTGGCCTTCACCTGGGACCTTTCTTCCAGTTCCGTTGCCATTATCTCACCTCACGATCTCCTTAAGAACCCCAGGGTTCCCCCCGACAGTTGAACCGCAAAAAAACCCGCCCCGGTTAAACCGCCCTTAGCCCGCGCTATGGACTGAATTAAGATCGCCAAACTTACGGAGCGCATAATGATTGCAAGGTTAGATATTTCTATAAGAACTTCAGAAACCTCTTTACATATTACACTACTATGGTAATGTATGTCTGCAGAAAAACCTTGGGGGGTAGGAGCTGCTGACCAGCGGGGGGGGGGATAATGGCTTGGCGCACACTTTTAATCCTGGGATCGATGGTCTCGATGCTCGCGCTTGGAACCCAGCCGAGCCTGGCAATTACGCCTTATGACGACGTACTGGTGCAGCAGGCCGCCAAGGACATACAACAGGAGAATTACGACGAGGCCTTGGTGCAATTGAGCGAGGCCTGGAAAAAAGGTACGCATACCCCGGAAAAAGCTTTCTTGTTTGGGAAGGTTTACCGGCTCATGCTTAATTACGCCAAGGCCAAAGAATATTTGCAGGAAGCCCTGCGGCTCAAGCCGGATTTTCGTCCGGCGCAATTAATGCTGGCCGACACGTTACTGGCCCTCAACCAGCCCAAAGAAGCCAGACCCATCTTGCAGAATCTGCTGGCCGCCGGGTACGAGCCGGGGCAGACGGCCTTTTTGATGGGCGTTGCGGCCACCAAAGACGGCCAGTATAGCGAAGCCCTGGATTATTTCCGTAAGGCCGAGACCGAGCCCAAGGTGGCCCAGGAGGCCAAGTTCCAGGCGAGCCTGGCCCTGGCCGCCCTTAACCGGGTCAAAGAAGCCAAAATGGCCATGGAGGAGAGCATTGCGCTTAACCCCCAGAGCCAGACCGCTGATTTCGCCAAGCGTTACATGGGGATCCTGTCCCAGCGGGCGGATGAGCTGCGTCCCTTCCGCATCACCGTCTCGTCAGGCTTTGATTACGACTCCAACGTCACCCTCTCCCCTGGTGGAGGGGCCGAAGTGACCGCGGTTTCCGGGAAGGCCAGCGCCGTGTTTTCCCAGACCGCCCTGCTGGAATACACTATCCTGCCCGCCGGTCCCTTCAGCCTTATAACCCAATACTCCTATTTCCAGAATTTTCACCCCGCGGTACAGGGGTACGACCAAATGACCCACTTCATGGGCCTGACCCCTACCTATGCCTTCAAGAATGGCCGCTTCTGGCTGCCCGTGAGTTATACCTATATGGACCTGCAGTCAGATAAATATTACACCGGCTACCTGGTGACCCCCACGTATCTCCACCAGGTCACCGAGAAAATCGGCCTGGAAGTGGGAGCCAAGTTTAATAACCAGCATTTTTGGACCCCCCTGTATCTTGCCCAGGATAACCGCAGCGGCAATCTCTGGGGCGGCAATGTCGGGATGTACTATTTTTTCAAAAAGCAAAAGGGATTTGTCCAGGCCCGCCTCGGCTATTGGAACAACAACACCAAGGGCGACAACTGGGACAGCAACAGCTACAATCTGCTCCTGTCGTTACTCTGGCCCATCACCGACAAGTTAAAATACAATATGTTCCTGGACCTCACGCAGCAGCCGTTTAACAACACCTGGTACAACGGTGCGGTTGTCGGCAACGTCCAGGGCGCGCCCCTGATCCCCCAACCCAAGCGGCGGGACCAGATTCTGATGTTTGGGCTGCAGTTCACCTATGAACTTTTCAAAGGGATGGAAGCCGGGATCCATTGGACCTTTATCCGGGACAACTCCAACATCGATTTGTATAATTATAGCCGTCATATCGCCGGCGGCCAGTTGGCATACCGGTACTAACAGGAGGTACCTGGGGAAAAAGATTTAGAATTCGTTGCACCCGGTTAATCGCCCACTATCTCCCCAGTCCTACTGAACCACTTCGGTTGTCTATCCCCGTCGGCCGGCCGGCGGGGATGAGGCGCTTGCCAATCTCCCTGGCATTTTCCCCGGATCTCCTCCAAGGGGTAAGTTGTCTGGTTGGTTTTTAATTTAGTTAAATCTTACTTGTTTTTTTAATTAAATTTAATTAATATTAGTTAAAATAGTTTTAATCCATGGCAGGCGGTCATGACCGCCGCGCTTGGGGGGACGCTACTGACCCAGCTCACCAAAGGAGCCCGATTTATGAGAAAGTGTGCATTCTTATGGGTGGTACTCGTGATCCTGGCATTCCAGGCGGGGATGCTTACCAGCGCCCAGGCGGACGTGGTGGGACGCTTGACGCAGGTGGAAGGCAGGGTCGACATATTGAGAGGCGGGAAGCTCCCGGCCATTCCGGTTAAGCTGAATGATGGGGTGCAAACAGGCGATGTACTCCGGACCAAGTCCCTGTCCAAGGCCCAGATCACCTTTATCGATAATTCCACCATGACCATTTCCCCCGAGAGCCGGGTGGGCATCGAAGCCTATATGTTCGACTCCTCCAAGAATAAGCGCAATGCCGTGGTCCAACTCTTCCAGGGCCTGGCCCACGTGGCGGTCAGCAAGATCTTTAAGGCCGCCGAACCGGATTTTGTCGTCAAGACCCAAACCGCCATCATGGGGGTCAGGGGCACCGACTTCGGCGTTCGCATCTATCCCAACAGTTCGGACGTTTTGAATTTTGAGGGCCTCCTCCAGGTGGGCAATCGTCTTCCCGAGGTAAGTCAGTTGTTCCGCCGGGCCTTCAAGGTTGCCTACTCCTTTGGCTCCGGAGGCGCGGCTGGGCAGCACTGGGTGTTCTTGAAGGCCATGCAGGGCACCTCTGTGGGTCTGGGTCTGCCTCCCAGTGCGGTCTTTGCCGTCACCCCCGCCATGAAGAGTTCCTTCATGGATCTGTTCAGTACTTTGGGCAGCAGGGGCCCCGGTGGCGGCGGCGCCACGGGTGGCGGTGGCGTCACCGCTGGCGTCGGCGCTAGTGGCGGTGCAGGTGGCATCCCCGGTGGTGGCGGTGCCGTTCCCAGCAGCGGGTTTCTCGGCTTGAATCAGCCGGGGACCGGAGCGATCATTCCCCTTGATCCCACCATAGCCGGAACCCCGGTGGGCGTGGTCACCCCTCCGGTAGTCGTCCCCACTACGGTAGCCCCGCCGCCGCCACCGCCGCCACCGCCACCACCGGCACCCTCGCCTTTGCCTCCACATCCGCCGCGGTGATGGAAATGCCGGATGCAGAAAAAAAAGGGGCTTATGGAGCAAAGGGGTAATGATACGATTTGCCTCTTATTACTCAGGCCACGAAATTGTGCTCATTTACGTAGGGGCGGTTCGCGAACCGCCCCTACAGGGTGGATTGAACCTGGAATTTTTTTATGCTCCGAGTAATAATCCCCTCTCGTTTGGCGCCCTTAGAGACTGATGGGTAATGGTAGATAACAATTTGGCAATGCCGGCTGGGCTCGCTTACTGACGTTTTTTGGTGACCGGCGGTTTCGCTCTCAAGGCAGGCACAAGGCGGCGCGGGCCAGGCCGACACAAGTTTCGGATTCCGCCATATAGACAACAAAGCGATACCGGGAGGATACTATGAAAAGTAAAGCCTCAAAATTTTGTGGCGGAGCTTTGACGTTTGTGATGGCTCTTTTAGGTCTGGCAGGTTCGGCGTTTTTTGCCTTTTTAGTATTGCTGATCCCGGTTCATGTCCTGGCCGATAGTGTAGTTCCATCGACTTACGCCACTTCTTTGAAGCCGGGAAAAAGCGTCACTATTACCAAAACCGTGACCATCAACAAGGGGACACCCAGAACCGCCTTGGTTGACGTCTTCTTCCTGGCCGACTCTACCGGCAGCATGGGCGGCACGCTTGCAAACGTCCAAGCCGGAGCCGCCGCCATTTTATCCGGCATCGCCGGACTGGGAGATGTGGCCTGCGGCGTGGGTGAATATCGGGATGTGGGCGATGAATTTGTATATCGGCTGAACCAGGACATCACTACGAATACTACTGCGGTTCAAAACGGGATAAACGCTTGGGTGGCCAGCGGGGGCGGAGACTGGGCCGAGGCTCAAATATATGCCCTTTATCAGGTGGCCAACACCGCTGCCTGGCGACCTGGTTCCACCCGTATCATCATCTGGTTTGGGGATGCTCCAGGCCAAGATCCCTCTGTGGGAATTACCGAGGTACAAGCCACTGCCGACTTAGTAGCCAACATGATTAAAGTGATGGCCCTTGATGTCGGCTCTTTAAACTATTATTTTCAGGCCCAAAGAATTGCCGACGCCACCAACGGGACGTATTATAGCGGCATAGCCATAGATCAAATTGTCGATGATATCAAGAATGCCATTATCAGTTCTTTTGAAACTTACAACACCGTCAGTTTAGGCACGTCCATGGTGCCGACCGGCCTGACGGTCAATGTTTCCCCACCGTCCTATACGGGCGAAGGCCCATATGATCGCAGCATTGATCGCATCTTCTCCTTTGACGTGACTTTTACCGCCGTCTCCCCCGGTTCTTATCATTTTTCCATCCCGGTCCTGGTAGATGGGGGGACAATGGCAACCGAACAGGATAATATTATAGTTGGCGGGTTGCTGGGCTTTCCCTTGCCGGGCTACACCCCCTACACCGCCCCGGTGAGCGCGGTAATGGACAACTCCGTGCTGGAACGGACCCCCATTGAGTTTTACGTCCCTGGCGACGTTATCAAAGCATTTAACGGTGAAATCGGAGAAAAACAATACGGGGTTACCTATCTGGATCCCTACGGCCAATACTGGCCGGCTTACAAAAACAGCACCGGCACCGACTTCTTCCCGCCCTCCGGTACGGGCGTGCGTCCGCTCAACTACAGCAACGGCACATACCTTTCCTATGCCGGCAATCCCGGTTACAACTACGAGGTGCCCGAGGGTACGCCGGTATTGGCCACCGCCGACGGCAAGCTTTATAAGGCCGTGATCGATCCGGTTAACGGCGCGGGTTATGACTATTACAACAATTCCTACATCGACCATCAAAACGGCTATTTTTCCTGGTACCTTTACGCCCCCTTGACCCCCGCCATCCTGGCGGAGATAAACCTCAACGGGTATGCCCAGGTGACCAAGGGGCAGGTCATCGGCCACGTCGCTGCCGCCGTCCCCAATACCATTAAAGATCGCCTGCATTTCGAGGTGCGCTGTAACGGCAACGACAATCAAAACGTGGTGGACCCTTACAAACTGGGACTTTGGCTGCCCAACACCGGACACGTGGAAGCCGTGTTACTGTTGTTGCTCGAAGACGCCCCCCCCATGGCCTATTAGCTTAATAGCTTCGGAGGCCCGGAGGTTTGCCTCGGCCCCGTTATCCCCTGGATAACGGGGCCGAAGTTTTTGACTTGGAAGCCACCCGCCGTAGTGATCCCCCAAAAATCAAGAATTTAATCAACCCTGCCGATAATGCTGGAGAGGGGTATGAGTTTGCCTTAACTTCGGCTCGGTCCCGACTCAAAACCGACCTGCAGTCAGGTCTTCTGAGGAAAAAAGGGGGAAAAACATGAAGCTGCGTCAGGTTCTGATATCTGGGTGGGTCGCCCTCGCGCTGATGCTGATATTCTCAACCGTTGCCGGGGCCGAGGTCGTGGGCCGTCTGACCCAGGTGGAAGGTCGGGTGGATCTCCTGAAAGGCGGCAAACTACCCGCCGTTCCCCTCAAGATTGACGATACGGTGGAGCCCGGGGACGTCATCCGCACCAAGTCCCTGTCCAAGGCCCAGATAACCTTTATCGACAATTCTCTCCTGACCTTATCCCAGGAAGCCCGCATTGCCATCGAGGAGTTCAAGTTCGATCCCAGTCAGGGGAAACGCCAGGCGGTATTGGAGATCTTCCAGGGGCTGGCCCTGGCCGTGGTCAACAAAATCTTGAAGGCCGAGGAGCCGGATTTCGTCATCAAGACCCAAACCGCAATCGTGGGGGTGAGAGGTACCGAGATCGGTATGCGCAATCAGCCCAACAGTTCCACGATTCTCAATTTTCAAGGCCGCACCCAGGTGGGCAATATCTTTCCGGAGGTGAGCCGGCTGTTCCTGAAGGCCTTCAAAGTGGCCTTCTCCAAGGGCTCGTGGAACAATGGCTCCAGCCGGTGGGTGCTTTTGCACGATATGCAGGGGACCACAGTGGGCCGTAATCTACCCCCGACCGTGCCCTTTGGTATCACCCCCCAAGACCAGATGCTGTTCATGCGTCAGCTCACCACCTATGCCCTTTCGGGCCGACACCACGCCCCGGGAACCCCGGTGACCCAGACGAGCTCTGGCTCAAACCACCCGGTTGGCCTCACTCTACCGGGGGCCCAGAACACCTTAAACAACCTGAATACCATCACGGTCCCGCCCAAGCTGGTGCCTCAGGTCCAGGCCCCCCCGCCGACCCCGCCGACCCCTGCGCCGGCCCATCAGTCGTCCCCGGGCTACATCTCCGCCCCCTGATTAGGGCTAAACGGGATTATTCCCTATGAGAGGCGGTTAGATTCTTTACCCCCTCCCGGGCGGGACGCAGAAAGCCCGGGAAGGGGCGCCGGAATAGAGGCTGCCGTAGGCGCACCGCCCCGACCTGAGCCCGGCTGGGAAGAGATGGCGCCGTCCTCTCCGGGGAACAGCCTTCAGCCAGGAAATTTCGAGCCTTCCCTCCCAGGTGCGGCAATATTTGCGACGGGCCTTCTAAAAATATTTACTTCTCCCTCGTATCCCCTTATGATGCCAGCAGTCCCTTGTGGACTAGGCCCACCAAGCCATACCTTTATGAAAGGGTCAGCTTTAATCCTCAGGGCAGGCCTTGGTGGGACATCGGCCCACGACTTCGAAGGATTCAGGTTCCACCCATGATACGCCGCCTGGCCGCTTTCGTTAAGTCGCCCATCGCCCGCTGGATTGTCGGCGTCACCTTGGTGATGTGCGCCCTGCTCATCTGGCGTCCCACCTTCTGCGAGTTTCTCGAACTCAAGCTCTACGATCTCAAATTCCGGTTCCGGGGCGCCATCCCGGCCGGCCAACAAGTAGCCATCGTGGCCATTGACGACGACAGCCTGAAGGCCGTGGGCCGCTGGCCCTGGTCCCGGGAGGACATGGCCCGCATGCTTGCCCGGCTGAAACAGGCCGGTCCCCGAGTCATCGCCCTTGACATCATCTTTGCCGAAAAGGAACAAACGGCATCGTACCAGGCCCTCAAGAATCTAAGCGACGACTTGGCCCGGCGGGGGGTCTCGCCGGAGATCCTCAAAATCCTGGAGGTGGAGAAAAATCGGGCCGACGTGGACCGTGTGCTGGCCAAGGTCATCGGACAGGGTCCCCCCACCATCCTGGGGTTCTTTTTCCGGAACTTGGGCGGCAAGAGCCGCGGGGGTGAGGCGGAAAAGCTCATGGGAGCTTCTTTCCTCCGGGCCTCCACCTATAACGTGGTGCGGCTCCTGGACACCAAACCTTCCCAGGTCCAGCTGGTCGGCGCCGCCGGGGTCGAAACCAATCTCCCGGAGATCACCGAGGCCGGCGCCGGCGACGGCTATTTCAACATGATTCCCGATCCCGACGGCACCGTGCGCTGGTTTCCCATGTCCGTCATGTATGGCGGGGAGTTCTTTGCCCCCATGGCCCTGGTGACCCTGTCCCACGCCGAAGCGCGGGCCCCCTTGGCCATCACCCTGTCCCGGTGGGGGGTGGATGCGGTTCGCCTGGGGCCGCGGACGGTGCCCGTGGACCGTTATGGCCGCCTGCTCATCAATTACCTCGGCCCCGAGGGGATCATCCCCACCTATTCCGCCGCCGCCGTCATGAACGGCACCCTGCCGGCCGAGGCCCTGAAGGACAAGATCGTCATCGTCGGGGCCACTGCCGTGGGCATCTACGACCTGCGGGTGACGCCATTCTCCGGGACCTTCCCCGGGGTGGAGGTCCAGGCCACCATCATGGACAATCTGCTCCGGGGCAATTTCATCCGCACCCCACCCTTCGGCCTGATCATCATGCTGCTGGTCCTGGTGGCCTTGGCAGTCATGCTGGGCATGGTCCTGCCCCGGTTCTCCGCCGCCTGGGCCTTCATCTTCACCCTCTTCATCATAGAAGCCTATGTGGGCCTCAACTATTTCCTGTTCACCCGGCAGGGCCTGCAGCTAGAACTGTTTTATCCCCTGGGCCTCATTGTCCTGGTTTACCTGGGGGTCACCATGCAGCGGTTCCTGGCGGAGGAACGGGAGCGGGAGCGCATCCGCAAGACCTTTGAATCCTACGTGGCCCCCGCCATCGTCCAGGAGATGCTGAAGCACCCCGAGCAGTTGCGCCTGGGAGGGGAGCGGAGGGAGATCACCATCCTGTTCACCGACATCCGGGGCTTCACCACGATGTCGGAAAACCTGGATCCCGAGGCCCTGGTAAAACTCCTCCACGACTTCCTCAATCCCATGAGCAACATCATCATCAACCAGGGCGGGACCATCGACAAGTACATGGGCGACGCCATCATGGCCCTCTTCGGGGCCCCCCTCATGCAGACGGACCATCCCCGCCTGGCCTGCCGGGCCGCCCTGGAGATGGTGGGCAGCCTGGCGGCCCTGAACCTGACCTGGGCCGAACAGGGCCGCCCGCCCCTGCAGGTCGGGGTGGGGGTCAATACCGGCCATGTGGCCGTGGGCAACATGGGCTCCGACCGGCTCTTCGACTACACCGCCATCGGCGACAACGTCAATCTGGCCTCCCGCCTGGAGGGGCTCAACAAATATTACGGCACCAGCATCCTCATCAGCGACACCACCGCCAAAGCCCTGGGAAACGGTTTCATCCTCAGGGACGTGGACTTGGTAAGGGTCAAGGGCAAGGTTCAGGGGGTCCGCATCCATGAATTGCTGGGAGAAGGCGAGCCGGACCCGGAACTGGCCCGTTTCCTCGAGTTACACCACCGGGCCCTGGCCCTCTACCGGGAGAAGCGCTTCGCCGAGAGCGCGGACGCCTTTACCGAGACCCTAAAAGTGCGCCCCGGCGACGAGACCTGCCGGCGCTACCTCACCCTGGCCCAGAAGCACCACGAGACC
>JAHIKF010000078.1 GCA_018897875.1 Pseudomonadota bacterium
AATATTCATGTCATTCTGAACGGAGCGCAGCGGAGTGAAGAATCTCGGCGGCTTAAAAAGAGAGATTCTTCGCTGCGCTCAGAATGACAAATAATAGTCCTTTGATTGAAATTGGTATAAGAACCCCATCAAATTTTGCCGTCGGAGGAATCATTTCATGTTCAAGTCCCCCCGTACCCTTGGCGCCATACTGGCTTTATTGGTGACCGGTTTGTTAACCACGGCCTTGCTCCCCGGTGAAAAATCCGCCGGGTACGGTAAGCCAGACGCGGCCGACAAGACCCTGGCGCCTTACTTTGTGGTCTTGAGCGATGACCCGAAGGTAGACGCCTTGCCGCTGAAAAGCACCCGGGCCGACGTCAAGATCGCCGGGGTGGTGGCCGAGGTCAAGATCACCCAGGTGTATCGTAATACCGGCCAAAAAACCCTGGAGGCTATCTATGTTTTTCCCGGGTCGACCCGGGCGGCGGTCCATGCCATGCGCATGACCATCGGCGAGCGGGTGGTGGAGGCCTCGATCATGGAGCGGCAAAAGGCCCGGGAAACCTATGATGCGGCCAAAAAGGCAGGCAAGACCGCCTCCCTTTTGGAGCAGCAGCGGCCCAATGTCTTCCAGATGAACCTGGCCAATATTCTGCCCGGCGATGAGATCAAGGTGGAGCTCAAGTATATGGAACTCCTGATCCCGGAAGACCATATCTATGAGTTCGTCTACCCCACGGTGGTGGGCCCCCGGTACACGACCAAGACGGCCGCCGGGGCGGTGGATACGGACAAATGGGTTCAGAACCCTTACCTGCATGAGGGCCAGGCCCCGCCTTATACCTTTGGCCTGAACGTGGAACTCACCAGCGGGGTCCCCATCGCCAGCGTGACCAGCTCCAGCCATGAGGTGGCGATCAAATACGCCGGAAAAACTGCGGCTCAGATCAGCCTCAAGGACGAGAAGACCGGCGGCAACAAGGACTTTGTGTTGCGTTACACCCTGGCCGGCGGCAAGATCGAAACCGGCCTCCTGCTCTACCCCGGCCAGGAAGAAAACTTTTTTATGCTGATGCTGGAGCCGCCGGCCCGGGTCAAACCCGAAGCCGTCCTGCCCCGGGAGTATATTTTCATCGTCGATGTCTCCGGTTCCATGCACGGCTTTCCCCTGGATACCGCCAAGGCCCTGATGAAGAACGTCATCAAGGACCTGAAACCTAAGGATTTTCTCAATGTGATGCTGTTTGCCAGCGGTTCGGCGGTGCTCTCGCCCAGCGGTTCCCTGCCTGCCAGCGAGGCCAACCAGGCCAAGGCCCTGACCTTTATCCAGTCCCGGCCCGGGGGCGGCGGGACCAATATCGTGCCGGCCCTGGATCAGGCCCTGGCGCTGCCCCGGACCCCGGGGGTTTCCCGGATCGTGACCGTAGTCACCGACGGCTACGTGGATGTGGAGCCCCGGGTCTTTCAGCTCATCCGGGACAACCTGGGGGCAGCCAACCTCTTTGCGTTCGGCATCGGCACGTCGGTCAACCGCCACCTCATTGAGGGCATGGCCCGGGCCGGGATGGGCGAGACCTTTGTGGTGCTCAACAGTGGTGAGGCCGCCAAACAGGCCGCCAAATTTCGCCAGTACATCGCCAACCCGGTGCTCACGGACATCAAGGTTGCCTATGAGGGGTTTTCGGCCTCCGAGGTCGAACCCCAGGCCCTCCCCGACCTCTTTGCCATGCGGCCCCTCACCCTTTTGGGCAAATATGGGGGCAGCCCCACGGGCGCCATCGTGGTCCGGGGAAAAACGGCCAAGGGCCCTTACGAGCAGCGCCTGGAACTAAAGGATGCCAAAGCCGGCCCCGAAAACGTTGCGCTCCGGCTGCTCTGGGCCCGGCAGCGGATCATGAACCTGGTGGATTTCAGCCGGGTTGAGCGAGCCAACCAGGAGGTGGTGAAAGAGGTTACCGCCCTGGGGCTGAAATACAGCCTCATGACCCCGTACACTTCGTTCGTGGCGGTGGATCAAGTCAAGCGGGCCGACGGCCAGGTGATCACGGTGAAGCAGCCCCTGCCCCTGCCGGAAGGGGTATCCGACCTGGCCATCGGGGAATCAAGGTCGAAGGCCATGATGCCGTCCATGATGCCGGGGTCGCCATCCGGGATGCTGGCCAAGGATGAGAGTATGGGATTTATGGGCGGGGGGCGGAAGCCCAAAACCGGTCCCCATGGCAGCGGGACGGTCCCGGCGGAGCCTGTGGTGCCCAAGGTGTCGGTCACGGTCAAGGATGTCCAGGTCAAAGGGGGTCTAACCCCGGCCGCGGTCCAAAAGGCCCTGGAAGACGAGTTGGCGAAACTGACGCAGTGCTGTCAGGACGCTGCCAAAGCGGGTTTGAAGCTGCCGGCGGAACTTACGCTCACCTTTACTATCGGTCTGGACGGGAAAATTACCGGGACTCCGAAGGTTACCCTGACGGCGCCGCAAAAGAGCCTGGAAAACTGCCTGGCCGCGGCCCTGAAGGGGATCCAGTTTCCTCAGCCCCAGCCGGCCACCGTCACGGTGACCGTAACCTTAAGCCTGACCCAGAAATAAGGCGCTTACCCCTCAACCCCCAGGCCCCGGGACCGAATAAATCCCCGGGGCCTGGGTTTTTCTATATGAAAATAGCTTTCAGCTAAGACTCAGGGTGGGCGAAGACGACCAAAATGTAGGGTGGGCCCGCCCCACCATCTCCATCTTAAAAAACGGCTTTTATGAAGGGGAGCCCCGGGTGGCTGTCCCACATTTTCAGGCTTCGTGGTGATCCCAAAGTGGTCACGGGGCGTTATACCAAACTGCGGTCATACAGGTAATTGATCTTCTGTAGGGGCGGACCCATGTGTCCGCCCTGGATCGAGGGCGCACACGCGGGTGCGCCCCTACAGGAAGAGGCTTTTCTTAACTTCTTTGAGCGCAACTTGGTATTAGCCTGCGTCGGCACAGGCTGGAAAGCCTGTGCCACCTTTTGATACCAAAGAGCAATCAAAAGACTATTTTTTGTCATTCTGAGCCCAGCGAAGAATCTCTCTTTTTACGCCGCCGAGATTCTTCACTGCGCTCCGTTCAGAATGACATGAATATTCATAGTTTTTTGACTGCAACTTCGTCTGAGGCCGCAGGTCTTGGACCGGTGAAGCTAAGCTTAGCGAAGCGGATAACGCCAACTGATACCAAGTTGCCGTCAAACGAGTAATAATCCGAATTGTAGGGGCGGTTCGCGAACCGCCCCTACAGGGGTTGCGATCATAAAGCCAGAATTACCTTTATTACGGCAACTTGGTATGACACTGGAGGAGAGAAAATTTTCCGGACCAAGGGAGGAAACGGCGCGGCTGGTTCGAGGAAGTGCTCCTTAGGTCGTTGTGCCTGGCTGATGCGGTGGACTGATTTATCCTGAAGAGCTCAAGATCCCGGTTTTAATCCAACCTAAGAAATCCTGGCGCAGGGTGGAAAAGACCGGTTGCCGTTCAAGTTGCTTCATCAATTCCAGCCTTTCCTGGAGCGGCAGGGTAAAATAGAAAGGACTTTCCATACATGCCGCCACCACAGCCTTTCTCGGCGTATTGCCTTTCATGGATTAACCCCCTGCCGGTTGAAAGGATCAGGAAATAATTTAATTAAGCTGAGAATAATTTATCAAAGTTAAATAATCTATCGGCAAACCTCCCTATTTTCATGAACCAATTTTCTGATTTTCGAAGCGGGAAAACCCTACCTCGTCGCAGTCCGGCTTCGGCCCCCGGCCACCGGCAGCCGCGACGCTTGACCGGGTAGGGCTCCGGGGTTCCCGCGGCCGGTTTTACGGCAGGGTCCGGACCGGCTTGCCTGCCTTCAGCAGGATCAGGGAAGGTTCATCCATGAGGCCCACCCGGGTTTTCCCCTTGTGGTCAAACAACCCGAGGGCGGCTTTCTGGTCGTTCTTCAACCCCAGGACCACCCGGGGCGTGCCGTTTTTGCCCAACAGATTGAGACTGCGGTCGCCGTTCTTCTTGCTGACTATCTCCAGGGCGGCCTTGTGGCCTTCGCCGTAAAAGGTGAGATGCGGGTCGCCCTGGTTGGTGAGCCCCAAGGTAATCAGGCGATTGCCTTTATCATAGAGATTGACGGCCGCCTCGCCGTTCTTTTGCACTTCCAGCCCCAGGCGCAGTTTCCCTTCATGGTATAAGGCGATGTTTTGGGCACCCTGGTCGGCTTTGAGGGCCACGGCGTTCTGCTGTTGGCCGTCGCCCAGCTCCAGCTCGGCCCCCCCCTGGGGGGTTGCGGCCAGGCTCACCCAGGGCAGGGTTCCGTCCGGGCCGAAGAGCGTTAGCCGGGCGGCGCCGTGGGCATCGACTCCCAGCCGGCCGCGAACTCGCCCGGCCTGGTCCACAAGTTGAAAGTCCTGGGCCTGCACGACGGCCCCCGCCTGGGGAACCGGGGGCGCGGCGAGCCGGCCCCCCAGGAACCCGGTTATAAGACCCAATACCGCCGAGATTACCGCTGAAATTAAGATAACGCTAGGCTGACGTTCCATGCCCTTCCTCCCTTGGAACCCGGGATGGCGGCAAGGGATTTAGACCCCGCCGCCCCGGGCCGAGAAGCTGTTCCGAAAAGTTTTCCCGTAGGGTGCGCGCCGCGCACCATTGGCCGACCCAGTGGCGGGCGGGACGCCCGCCCTACCGGGGGGAGTGGGTAAAACCGGTTAAAATACCTTACCAATCCCGGCCGGAAAATTCAATGGGCCAGGACGCCGCCTGGGGCGCGGTCAATCCTGCCAGTCAACCGGGCCGGAAATGACCCCGGGCGAGTGGAACCACCAAAAATTTTGGTGGGGCGGCAGGTTTTTCCTTGACCCGGCCGGGGTGAATATAATTTAATAACTGCACATACTGCATTTTATGCACAAAAGGCACAAGCGGGAGAGAATCTGACCGATGATTGTGATCCACGTCCTCACCTTGGCTCAAGAGCTCGGCGTGCACCGCAACACCATCCGCAACTGGGTGAAAACCGGCCGGATCTCAGCTAAACCCGGGCCCGGCAAAGGCCTGCAGTTCACCCGGGATGATTTTGCGCGTCTCTGCCGTGAGTTCCACTTGGCCCCAGAACTTCTTAAACCCATGGCCCGGAACCGGGAAGAGGTGGACATCCCCGCCCTGGCGACGCCGGCGGCTTCCCTGTCGTCCGGTCCAGGCCAGCGCCGCTTGAAGGAGGGAGCCATGAAGACCTTTTTCAATCTCATTCAGGAAGTCCAGAACCCCGGTCTCTGCCATCACTGCGGCGGCTGCGTCACCTTCTGCACCGCCATCAACTACGGCGCCCTGGAGACGGGAGAGGACGGCAAACCCCGGTACAAGGACATCGAGAAGTGCATTGAGTGCGGCCTGTGCTACTCCATCTGCCCGGAGATCAGCGAGTTGGACGAGGAAACCAAGCGGCAGGTGGCCTGGAGCGCCCCCATGGGCCGCATCCTGGGCACCACGGTGTCCCGGGCCATGGACCCCGAGGTCCGGCTCCGGGCCACGGACGGCGGGGTGGTCACCGGCCTGTTGCTCCACCTCTTCGACCTGGGACGCATCGACGGCGCCGTGGTCACCCGGCAAGTGGGGCCGTTTCAGCGCCAGCCCTGGCTGGCCACCAAACGGGAGGAAATCCTGGAGGCCGCCGGGTTCCACTTCGACACCTCCCACGGTCCGAGCCTGTTCTCCGAGGCCTACTCCACCTTTTCCCCGTCCATCGTGGAGTTGGAGGACGTGGCCCGGCAGCGCCTCAACCGGGTGGCCTTTGTGGGCACCCCCTGCCAGATCAACTCATTGAGGCGCATGGAGGCCCTGGGGATCGTGCCGTCCGGCACCATCAAGTTCCACCTGGGTCTGTTCTGCACCGGCAACTTCCATTTCGGCCCGGAGCAGCGCCTAAAGCTGGAGCAAATCGGCTCCTTCCAGTGGGACCAGGTGCGCAAGGTCAACGTCAAGGAGGACTTGCTGATCCACCTGAACGACGGCCAGGTGCGCCACATCCCCCTGGACCGGCTCAATTTTATGAAGCGCTACGCCTGCCACTACTGCGACGATTACGCTGCGGAGTTCGCCGACCTCTCCTTCGGCGGCATCGGGGCGCCGGAGGGCTGGACCATGGTGATCATGCGCTCGCCCTTGGGCCGGGCCATCATGGCCGACGCCAATGGGGTGGACCTGGAAGCCTTCAATTATCGGGACAATCCCCGTTTGGCCGCCCAGGCCCTGGAAAAAGTCCTGGAATGGTCCAATAAGAAAAAGCACCGGGCCCGGGAAAAACATCGAGAATTGGAAATATCCGTGCAGGTGAAAGGCTAGGAGGTCTGCCGTGCCCGTCAAAGTAGCTTCTGAATGGCTCAATTCCTGCTCAGGGTGCGAAATTGTCATCCTGAACCTCGGGGAGGCGCTGCTCACGGTCCTGCCCCACCTGGACTTCGTGCACTTCCCGGTGCTCATGGACCACAAGTATTATGGGCAGCCCGGCGGCGGCGACCTGCATCACCTGGAAATCCCTGAGGCCGTGGTGGGCCTGGTCAGCGGCGGCATCCGCAACCAGGAGCACCTGGAGGTGGCCGGCGCATGCGCCAGAGCTGCCAGGTGCTCATCGCCCTGGGGACCTGCGCCACCCACGGCGGCATCCCGTCGCTGATCAACCAGTTCGGCAACGACGACCTGCTGGACCGCTGCTACCATAGCGAGACCACCGACCCCGGGGCCGACGCCTCCGGGGATACGGTGCCTGCCCTGCTGGACCGCTGCTATGCCCTGGACGAGAAGGTCAAGGTGGACATCTACCTGCCGGGCTGCCCGCCGCACCCGGACCAGATCGCCGAGGTCCTCACCGCCCTGCTGGAGGGCCGCGCCCCCGAGCTCCCCTTCAAGAGCGTCTGCGACACCTGCCCTACCTTAAGGGACGGCAAGGGCAAGCTCACCAAAATGCGGCGCTTCACCGAGAACGCCCTATACGAACCCGGCCGGCCCCTGGCTGAAATGCACTGCCTCCTGGAACAGGGCTTGCTGTGCATGGGACCCGTGACCCGGGCCGGGTGCGCCGGGAACATAGGTTCGGCGCCCTGCTGCCTTATTGCTCGGGTGCCGTGTCGGGGCTGCTTCGGGCCGGTTATGCGCGAGGGCAACCAGCTCCTGGATATGTACAACGCCCTGGCCAGCAACGGCATCGACTTCACCAATATCGCCGATCCCAGCTCGATGCTGCGGTTCTCCGGAGCCCACGGGTTGCTGCGGGTCAAGGCTGGCAGGTAGTTATGGCGATTGCCAAAAGTTTTTTCCGTTATGGCACATGCTCCAAGAGCCTAAATCCCCCCTAACCCCCCTTTTCCAAAGGGGGGAACTTAGCAGAATTCCTTTGAAAGTCCCCCTTTGAAAAAGGGGGATTTAGGGGGATTTAAAAACCAGCAATCGGAAGAAATTTTTGGGAAACGCTATACTTACAAAAAAGCCCGCACCCCCGCCTTATTTTTCACCTACCCTACCAGGGGAAAGCCCGCCTCTTTCCAGGCGGCCACTCCGCCTTTGAGGGCCTTGGCGTTGGTGTAGCCTTCCTGGATCAGCCTGGCCGCCTGACCGGCAGCGGAGCCTTCCTGGGGTCAGGCGCAATAAAAGACGATTTCCCGGTCCCTGGGCAGGGTGGGCCGGAGTGACGTGAACTCTTCTAACGACATGGCGCCCTCCAGGTGGACTTGCCGGAACCGGGCGTCGCTGTCGTAGGCGCAGACCAGGAGCGCTTCTCCTGACCGCAGTCTGGGATAGATCTCCTCGGGGTTGACTCGGGGCACTTCATTCATGAACTTTCTCCTTGGGGCCGGTTTGACGGAATAGTCATACTGTCAAACCTAAGGAGAAAACCCTGGAAATCAAGGCATCCCGGGCCATGGGCTGCCCCCGGCCTCAGGCAGGCGCCGTTCCCAACTCCGAGGTGCAGTGGGGGCAGCGGGTGGCCTTGAGGGAGATGGTGGACAGGCAGAAGGGACACTCCTTGGTGGTGGGCTCGGCCGGCGGCGCCACCTCTTCCTGTTTCATGCGATTGAGGCCCTTGATTACCAGGAACACGGCAAAGGCTATGATGAGAAAGCTGATGATGGTGTTGATGAACATCCCCAGGTTGAGGGTCACGGCACCGGCGGCTTTGGCCGCGACCAGGGAGGCGTAGGGTCCGGCGGCTTTGGCGCCATCTTTTAGCGTGATAAAAAGATTGGAAAAGTCAACATTTCCCAGGAGCAGGCCGATAGGGGGCATCAGGACGTCGTCCACAAACGACTTGACAATAGTCCCGAAAGCCGCCCCGATGACGATGCCCACGGCCATGTCCACCACGCTGCCCCGCATGGCAAACTCTTTAAAATCTTTTAACATTTCTTAATCCTCCCGTGATGCGCCGTTCATATTGATTAAGGTTTGATGCAGGGATCACTTAGATTGTGCGTGGTATGAACAATATTTTCAAAAGGTAAGTAATTAATTTTTAAAGTCAATACCTTTTGTCTTCGAGCGGGGCCGGACCTGCGGCCAATTTTTTCCGGAAACCTGTCTCCCCCGAAAAGAATTCCCTAACCGGGGGAAAATGTGGGGCCGGCCCTTGTTTTTTCGTTTGGAGTAATTATTACTGATAAATAAGAATTATCTGATAATCAGTACCAGCCGCCCTACGGGTGGTGGCCTCCGGGCCAGAGTCCGGAGGGTATGATTTCAAGGGGTAACACCCCTTAAACCAAAGGAAAAGGAGATTGTTCATGGGTAACTGTAACTGCAATTGCACACACAAAGATGAAAAACCGGTTGCCACAGGGGCCGAGCAGAAGAGTTACATCTGTCATCAATGCAACACCTTTAAGAACGGCCCCCCTGAGGCGGCCGCGCCGGAGTGCTGCGGCAAGAAAATGCCGGAGATGGATTAACCCGTCGGTAAAACCGGACGCTGCCCTCCCGGGTGGCGTCCGCTGCGGCACCCTAACGGCGGAGGCTATAAGGGCTCACCAGGCCCTGGCTCCGATTCCTCGAACCCGTTACGGCGGCGAGTTTTCGGGACGACGGCCGAGGTGATAAAGTTTAAGAAAAGATAGATCAACGACGGAGGAACGGATGTCCAATCCTGAAGAAATGTGGCAGTGCCAGATGACCAACTGCGGCTATATCTATGATCCGGCCCACGGCGACAAGAAGGGTAAGATCCCCAAGGGGACCCGGTTCGAAGACCTGCCGGACGACTGGAAGTGTCCGTGCTGCGGGTCAAGCAAAGCCATGTTCAAGCCTCTGGCCGGCCCGGGTTCGGTGGCCGAGCAGGCGGTCAAGTGCTCTACGTGAGCGGCGGGTGCCTCGGAGACCAGAAAAGTGAATAAGATGTCCAACCCCCCAACTGATTCCTCGGCCAAGGGGCCGGACGGGGCCGCGGGGGATACGGTTTTAATCTTGCGCCCCTATCCGGTCCGGGTGGGCCAGAAGATTACCATCGAAGCCGGGCCCCGGCGCGGCGACTGGGAGATAATCGGGGTGGGCGACCGGAAGCTCAGGCTGCGCTGTCCCATCTCCCAGAAAGAACTTGACTGCGATTGGTTTTGCTACGTGGTCACCGAGGCGGCCGGAATCCCCTGGCCCCACCGGCACTAGGCCGCGGCACTTTTCACCCTGCCTGCTTAAAGGCGGCTGGCACGGAAACATCAGCCCGGCTCGCCGGGCTCACCTGACAGGAGGCCAAGGCCATGAACGCGACCCAGGATAAAACTTTTTGGAAGTGCAGCAAGTGCGGTTACACCCTGACGGAGCCCAAACCCCCGGAGGTCTGCCCCGAGTGCAAGGAGACCTGCGAATTTAAGAATGTGACCTGCTATACGCCGGAATGCGGCTTCGGTAATATCGACCCGCGCCTGTAGCCGGGTGGCAGCGAGCTGATGGCGCCTCCGTTCCGGGCTGAGCGCCAGCCAGCGCCCGAGGCGGGGCCGGCTAAGAAACCGGAGCGCCGCGGGACGGGAGAGGGGGAAATCGCCATGTCCCGCGATTCCCCCCCAGACCTTCTGCGCCGGCTTTGATCTCCGGGACCCGGCCAACCTGCCGGGCCGGCGCTACCCGAAGCCTGAGCCGCACCCCTTAAAGGAGCGGTTTGATCATTTTCTCGAAGTCCTCTTTACTCCGGGCTCCCAGGATTTTGTGGGCAATATTTCCCTGCTTGTCAATGATGAAAGTAAGGGGCACCAGTTCCACGCCGCCGTAGGATTTGCTCACCGCGTCATTTCCCTCCAGCACCGGGTAAGCCAGTTTCAACTGCGTCACGATTTGCTTCAGCTGGTCGGGGGTGGAGGCCAGGCCGATCCCCAGGGTCTGGAAGCCCTGCCCCTTGAGTTCCTGGTCCATTTTGCTCAGATGCGGCATCTCCTCCCGGCACGGACCGCAAAAAAAGGTGAAAAAGTTAATTAACACCACCTTGCCCTTGAACTGGCTCAGGCTGTATTCTTTGCCATCCTGGACGGCTTTCAGTTTAAAGTCCGAGGCGCTGCCGGCGGCCCACCCCGCGGTGGCCCCGGTCAAGAGGAAGAGAACCGCCATCAGCACCAGCCAGAATCTTGCCGGACCCAACATGGTCTTTGTGTTCATGAACATCTCCTTAGCCTGGGTTGCGCTTTATTGGTCTCCGTAATTATATCCGAAAAATCCCGGCGCCACTATTGGTTCATTTTTATGGCGTCGCGAACCGCGTTTAGGCTTGTGTCGGCCTGGCCCGGAAGCCCCGGTTTTTCCGGTTCAGGCTGTCAGGGGGAGACCAGGGAGCGCCCCGGGGAAACGACCTGCCAGAAACTTTCTCCAGGTTGACATCCCTCCACCGGAATCTTACCTAATTTCATATATGAGCCGATAAAGTCCCAAAACGCCAGAAAGGAGACGTACTTTATGCGCAAACACCGCATGTTTGTGAGTCTGGTCATGGCAGGCATCTTGCTGTTCGTGGTCGCCGCCGCCAAGGCCGAAGAGGGGCCGATCTACCCCATCGGCGAAGTCACCATTGAAGCCAAGCAGCTGGCCGCCGGGGTGGGTTACAGTTGGGGTGACGGCGTCATGAAATTCCAGGGCAAGGAATACCGTTTCACCGTCCAGGGTCTCAACGTGGCGGCAGTGGGGTTCGCGAAGATCCACGCCGTGGGCGACGTTTACAATCTGAAGACCGCTGCCGATTTAGCCGGCAAATATGTTGCGGTGAGTGCCGGCTTGAGCCTGGCCAAGGGCGTCGCCGGTCTGAGCATGAGGAACGACAAGGGCGTGGTCATCAACCTGAGGTCGGCCCAGCAGGGGGTGCAGCTGAACCTGGGCGTGGACGGCTTCAACCTGAAGATGAAATAGCGTCCTCAGCGATGGAGGGCTTTCCCTCTCTTTTACGGCTATAGGCCTGACGGCGGGCGATGGGTCACATCGCCCGCCTTTTTTTGCGGTTTCCGGCAATTCCTGATAAAATCGGCCGTCACTTGAGGATGATGGCGGTTTCCGGCCGATTCGCGGCACCGGTGAGATTAATCACCGATCAGTTGGACAAACAGACGCCCTCTCGAGGCAGGCATGATTTTGCCCACACCCATCATTGTCCCACCATTTCGGAGGGCCCGGCATGTATAGGAATCTCGTCGCCTGGTCAAGGTCTCTGCGCTTTTTGCAGCTCACCGTCTTTATCCTCTTGTTTCTGCTGATCCTGCCGTTTATGGCCGGCCATCCCTTCATCAACCTTTTCTC
>JAHIKF010000079.1 GCA_018897875.1 Pseudomonadota bacterium
ACGGCCTCGAATGCAATATTGGCTCTGCGACATGCTCTCCTCTTTCCAATTACTGAGGACAGCTTTATCACAAAGTTAATTTTGTCGCCAGCTAAAAATGCTGCCGTTTTCTTTTTTTTCATACCCTGTGATCAATTACGAGAATCTTCGGAATCTTCATAAGAGTATTGAAGAGAATATAGCCGACTGGAATCTCGCCCAGGCTGACCGGCTTCTTTATAAAATTGAGGATGCATTTGACAAAATAGAATCTGAATTAGATTAGCTTAGCCATTAATGGCAGAACTTCAGTTGCCACCAGTTGAAAAAAACGCATTGCCACTATCTTCGAGTTCGCCTATGATGGCGGTAATATCGGAAGGAATTGACTGGTTGACGCGTTATTTCGGCTGAAACTGAGGCTCACTCGCGGTTGCAATGCGGTTTTACCAGCAAGTTGCGTCCTGAGCCGGAGGTACTTTATGCCTCAGTGCCCTATCTGCAACGCGGCCGTATGGATGGGCGAGCGCTACTGCGCAACCTGTAACAACTACCTTCCCCATCCGGAGGAGGAGGATCATTTTTGCCCCCGATGCAGCATCCGGGTGGCCCCCCAGCAGGAAATCTGCCACAAGTGCAAGTCCGCCTTGCCGGCGATTGCTGGGACTCCCTCCACAGCATCGCCCAGGGGTTCGAGGCCCCTTTTCGGGGTCCGTGGCATTGTCATCGGCACTGGTTTGGTCATCGTGGCCCTGCTCCTGGTATTCCTCTTCAAAAAAAGTCCCGGACCGCCTCAACCGGTAGTGACGCCGCCGCCTCAGGCCCCTGCAGAGCAAACTCCTGCTGCCCCCCCTATCCGCCCGACAGAAACAGCCCCATCGGCTCCCGCGGCTCCTGCGGCCCAGGAACCCGCCGTCCTATCAGCACCAACAACCCCTTCTCCCCCGAACGTGACGACGCCAACACCATCGCCACCCATGTATGTTGTCAACGCCCACAGCCTGGCCCTCCGGGATGGCCCCACCGTGTCTGCACCCCGAATCGCCACCCTCAACTTCCAGGATGAGGTGGAACTCCTGGAAACCTCCGGCGGTTGGGGGCGAGTGCGGGACGTACGGCGCAATATCGTCGGTTGGTCCAATATGCGCTACCTCACAGCCGGTAGCAACTGATGGTCAACAGGCCATTCCCCAGCCCGGGTCTGATATTCGAATACTTGCCAAGCGTTGGTCCTTCATGCCTTACGCTGCTCTAAGACCCTTCTAATCTTTCCCATTATCGATGCGGTCGAAAAAAGATTTTTTTCCGAAACCTTCGAGAAACAGTTTTTCTTCTACTTTCTGCAGCCGGCCCTGCGCGGCTTCTATTTTTTCCATCACGTCCGAGAGTTCCATAAGTTTAGCGTTTAATTCTTCCAGTTTGGCTTTCGCTTCCAGAAGTTCCTTTTTGCTTGAGTTATTTCCTTTTTGGCTTCCTGTTCGTTCATCTCACTCTCCTCTGGCCCGGCGGCGTAGGCTGGAGTGATCAGTTAGGCTGGCCCCCCTTATACTCATGGCCGAAGCTTGTCTGAGAGCTAGGCAAGGCGCAGTTGGGCCAGCGATGCCTGGGCGCCGCCACCGCTTATGTCCGGCACGATCCTTAATTCGAGTGCCGTTACCCCGACGAGATCGACGTTGTAGTCTTCGATCTCCCGCGCCGTCTCCGGCGGACTGAAGTTATACTGCTGGCGCACAATCTCCCGGTACGACAGGCCGACGTCTGGCGACCACCGTAAAACGAACTCCTGGGTGCGCTCCTGTTCACCTTCCTGAAACAATAGCTTGATCCGGTTGAGTCTCAGCGGCTCATTAAACCAGAGGCGGATGGTCTGCTCCCCTGGTTCCGCGGCGCGCCAACCCGAGCTTGTCCCCGGAATAAGTGCCGATTCAATGGGGTGGTCGACGTCTTCGGACGTAATTTCGACCTCTGCCAGGTGTTCAAGGTCCAGCCAGCCGGGCTCGGCGGCGGCAGCCGCGACGGCACCAGGGCCAGGTCCGATCATGCGCTTGCGCATAGAGTACCCCCTTATTTGTCACTTAACGAAACAGTATAATGGCGACATGCAGCAACGCGGTTTGCCCGCCTCTGTTACAGTACCTTGATTCAGATTTCAAGGTTAAATTCAATCCTAATTAACTTTGATGCGACAATTTTATCTAATTATAACTACTAAAACTATTATTATTTTAATTTATTATAAATATATTTTAATTGATCATCAGGGAAAGTCATTATTAACTTATCTCCTTCAGTTGATAGATAAAACGTTCCCCAATAATCGGAGATAACTTCTATTCTTCCATCATTGAGTACCTTCCATTTTCCCCGCGAATCAGAAGAGTAAAATTCCAAGGTGTTATTGCTAAATATTTCAAGATTACCCCATTTTTTTTCGGCAGTCTCGTTAGGATGTTTAAACTCGCTATTTTCGATCATTTCTTGCAACCGCCATTTGCCAACTATTGCCGTGCTGTGGTTGTCAGCGCCGGCCCACGCCGGGATGCCGGCGGGGTCCCGCAGTTTCAGGCTCTTGTCGCCCTTTTTCACCTGCGCGGCGATAAGAGACGGTTTCCCGTGAAAGCTGATTTGGGAGCCGGTGATCTCCACCTGATCTTTGGGCGCCAAGGTGAGGTCTTTATTTGCATGGAACCAACCGGGGCCCAGGTACACCAGGATGGTCTCCTTGGCCGTTTTCAGGGTCAGGCTCACCGCGGAATCCATACCCGGGTCGGCGATCTTGTCCACCGATACGACTTCGCCGCTTACCGTCGCCACAGTTTTCGGGTCGTACATCCGGTCGTACCCGGCCCCTCCTCCCGGCCCCGGGCCCCCCTGGTTTTCGGAGCCGCAGGCCATGGTGAGAGCCAGGATGAGCACCAAAGCCGTTATCGAACCTTTTCCTTTCATCCCTCTGATCTCCTTAAACGGGTTTCTCCGGCGGGGCGGGGCCTCCGGGCCCGTGTGGCCAATCTTTTATTACTTCAGGTCACTTAATAGTTCCCATTTTGCCGAACCCGTTCCTGGACTGACAATGAATTCGCCGTGGCTGGTTGAAGCAAATATTACACCGCATCCGGTTTCCTGGACACAAGTTTTTTTAAGCCGCCCTGGCGAGTGAGTCCTGAGCCAGCCATTCCACTCGCCATTCGCGGTTGTAGGTGTCTACAAAGCGCCTGACCGCCGTCCTATTTGCGTTACCAGGTGCCGGTGGCAGTTGACTCCCCATAGTCCATTCCCCGGCATCGGGCTCCAGACCGCGAGGAACTGGAACGCAGGTCTTCTGAACCTCCAAAGACAGTTAGCTGTGGGCAAACTCACGAAACTCCAGGAGTGCTATGATTCGAGACTTATCAACGAGCCCCAAAAATTCAGGTATCTATTCGATGTTAATTGAATATTTCAAAGAGAGAATGTATATTTGGTTACTCAGTTAGTTTTCGGGAGGATGGTCTATGGCTGAAACCGATGGGCAAAGGGAACTTTCGCACCGACAGTTAGCCAAGTGCCCCACCGGCATCACGGGGCTGGATGAGATCACCGGGGGCGGCTTGCCCCGGGGGCGCCCTACCCTGGTGTGCGGCGGCGCCGGCTGCGGCAAGACCCTGCTGAGCATGGAGTTTGTGGTGCGGGGGGCCGTCAATTACGGTGAGCCCGGCGTCTTCATGTCTTTTGAGGAAACCTCGGAGGAACTGGCCAAGAACGTCGCCTCCCTGGGTTTCGACTTGGCGGACCTGGAAAAACAAAAGCTCCTCGCCATGGATTTCGTTTATATCGAGCGTCGCGAAATCCAGGAGACCGGTGAGTACGATCTGGAGGGCCTCTTCGTCCGCCTGGGGCACGCCATTGACTCCGTGGGGGCCAAACGGGTGGTGCTGGACACGGTGGAGGCCCTGTTCGCGGGATTCCCCAACGAGATGATCCTACGAGCGGAATTGCGCCGCCTCTTCCGCTGGCTGAAGGACAAAGGCGTCACTGCCATCATCACCGGCGAACGGGGCGAGGGCACCCTGACCCGGCACGGCATCGAGGAATACGTCTCCGACGCGGTCATCGTTCTGGACCATCGGGTGGTGGGCCAGTCCGCCACCCGCCGGATGCGCTTTGTCAAGTATCGCGGCTCCCTGCACGGCTCCGACGAGTACCCCTTCTTGATAGACGAGACCGGCTTTTCCGTCCTGCCCGTCACCTCCCTGGGCCTGGACTACGCCGTCAGCATGGAGCGGATCACCAGCGGCATCCCCCGCCTGGACTACATGCTGGGCGGCCAGGGTTATTTCCGGGCCAGCAGCGTCCTGCTCTCCGGCACCGCCGGCTCCGGCAAGTCCAGCCTGGCAGCCTATTTCGCCGACGCCGCCTGCCGCCGGGGCGAGCGCTGCCTCTATCTGGCCTTCGAGGAATCCCAGGACCAGATCATCCGCAACATGCGCTCCATCGGCCTGGATCTGGCACCCTGGGTCGATAAGGGTCTCTTGAAGCTCCATGCCACCCGGCCCACCCTCTACGGCCTGGAGATGCACCTGGCCATGATCCACAAGCTTACCAACGACTTTCAGCCCCGGACGGTGATCATGGACCCCATCTCTAACCTGTCCATTGTGGCCAGCAACGAGGAAGTGAAATCGGTCCTGATGCGCCTGGTGGATTTTTTCAAGAACCGGAAAATCACTAGCTTTTACACCAACCTGACCCACCCGGACCAATTGGAAGAGACCTCCACCGGAGTCTCTTCCCTGATGGACGTCTGGCTGCTGGTCGTGAATGTGGAGAGCAACGGCGAGCGCAACCGGGTCTTCCACATCCTGAAATCCCGGGGCATGGCCCATTCCAACCAACTGCGGGAGTTCCTCATCACTGACTCGGGCATCGACCTGGTGGACGCCTATATCGGGCCCGGCGGGGTGCTCACCGGCTCGGCCCGGCTGCAGCAGGAGGCCCAGGAGAAGGCCGCGGCCCTGGCCGCCCAAGAGGAACTGGAGCACCGTCGCCACGTTCTCGACCGCAAGCGCCAGATCATGGGAGCCCAGGTCGCGGCCTTGCAGGCGGAGATTAGCGCCGAAGAAGAGGAGTTGCAGGCACTGCAGGATAAGAGCAAGCTCCAGCATAAAGTTGCCGCAGAGGAAAGAGAGCAGCTGGCTGCGGCCCGCAAAGCCGACGCCCCGGAGTCCAACTAGGGAGAATAAACCGATGCCCAATGAAAAAGATTATGAACTGCGGCTTTACGTGGCGGGGATGACGCCCAAGTGCCTGGCTGCGTTTTCCAACCTCAAGAAAATCTGCGAAGAGCATCTGGAAGGGCGGTACTTCATCCAGATCATCGATCTCCTGGAGAACCCGAAATTAGCTCAGGGCGATCAGATTCTGGCCATCCCCACCCTGGTGCGCAAGCTCCCCGAGCCGGTGCGCAAGATTATCGGCGACCTCTCCAACACCGAAAAGGTCCTGGTAGGGCTGGACTTGCGGGAGCGGATTTGAAAAGCGGTTTTCCGTTAGAACGTATCGTGTCCGAAACTTGAATTATCTTATTGCAGCACATATTTCGTAAAGTTAGCTTTCAAATGCAACCATTTGGCTCTATACGTATTTGAAATTACTTATTCTTTTTTTTCGGAAAACGGAAAACGGAAAACGGAAAACGGTTTTATTCGAGGGTCACCATGGACGAGCCCAAAATGAAGGAACAGAAGGAACTGGAAGATGCCTTGGAAGAGCGGGAGACGGGCCATTATGTCTTGCGCCTCTACGTGGCCGGCCTTAACAGAATATCCCTCCGGGCCATTGAAAACCTCAAAAAAATCTGCGCAGAGAACTTGCAGGGACGCTACGAGCTGGAGGTAATCGATATTTACCAGCAGCCGGTCCTGGCCCAGGGTGAGCAGACTATCGCCACGCCCACCCTCATCAAGCAGTTGCCGCCGCCGCTGCGAAGGTTCATCGGCGACCTGTCCCAGACGGAAAAGATCTTGGTGGGCCTGGATTTGAGACCTAAGTAAGAGTTTTCCGTTTCCCGTTTTCCGTTATCCGTGTGGGGAGGAATATGGTTGAGCGCAGAGAAATCAAGATCGTATCGAGACTTACGGGTATGGAAAGAAGCAATTGAATTTGTTAAAGATGTGTATGTGCTCACCTCCAGGTTTCCGGCTAACGAGATATATGGATTGACCAACCAAATCAGAAGAGCGGCGGTATCGATTCCCTCAAATATTGCCGAAGGGCAGGGGAGAAATTCTCCCAAGGAATTCCGCCAGTTTTTAGGCATTGCCCTTGGTTCAATAGGCGAGCTGGAAACCCAATTGATTATACGCTTATTGCCATTGCTCCGAAAATAAGCTATAATTAACTAAATTAATTAGCTAAATGGAGCAATTATTGTGCAACAAGAAAACTTGAGTCTCCTGGCATTTCAAAAAAGGTTTAGGACCGAAAAAGCTTGTCAGAA
>JAHIKF010000080.1 GCA_018897875.1 Pseudomonadota bacterium
ACGGCCTCGAATGCAATATTGGCTCTGCGACATGCTCTCCTCTTTCCAATTACTGAGGACAGCTTTATCACAAAGTTAATTTTGTCGCCAGCTAAAAATGCTGCCGTTTTCTTTTTTTTCATACCCTGTGATCAATTACGAATAAAGCCCTCAAAGCCGCATGATTTAAGGGTCTGATCCACTTAACCTGTCGATTTTGAGTATCAAGGTTTCTTCAAAATTATAATTTTTATCGTTTATCTTGTTCGAATCTATCTGAAAGAAAATAGATGCCAAGAGAACGACCAATAATAATATTTTTGGTAAATTAAAATATTTACAGAGAACTATTGAGGCTATAACAATGATACTCAGGAAAGAGGACTTGATCGTAATTGATCTAAACATTTATTCCTCGTTAGCTCAATTATTTAAAATAAGATCTGGCCACCTTATAAAATAACCCATTTAGGCAAAATGCATTACGCGAGGCTAATCCGTTTGATGATCAATCACCTTTGACTTCTACCAATGCATCTTTTCCGAAAAACGTTACTTCCACAAAGCCTTCCGGTCCCCAAACTGATTTCGAGATAGGATGGCTTTTCTATGAGAAGAGTTTCCCATCCGCTTATCCTTGCCTCAGGACCAGCGCTCTACCGCTTCGCTGTCCAGCTCCACTGCCACCGACCGCTGGAACAATTCTACCGAGATGATAAGACGGCGCTTCTTCTCCTGGCGTCCGAGGATAACGCCCACCACCCCGGCCAGGGGGCCGTCCAGCACCCGCACCTTTTTGCCTTTCTCCAGATACCGCCAGGGGTAATAATGCCGAGTGCCGGCTACAATGGTCCGGATGGATTCTATCTGTTTCGCCGGTACCGGAGCAGGGGCGCCATTCCCCAGAAGGCGCACCACTCCATCGACTTTGATAATCTGGTGGAACACCGTCGAATCGAGATGGGTGTGGATAAAGAGACACTTTGGAATAAAGGCAGATGCAGCAGAACTTTGCGTCCCCCGTCTAATTCTGGGGACGCACTCCTGAGGGAAAACGACCTCCAAGCCTTTACGCTGAAGCGCCAGGTGCACTCGGCTTTCGGTGCGGCAGTGGGTCTGCAGGACATACCAAGGTATGGCCTCATACCCTGGGCCATCTCTTCCAATTCATGGGCTAATCCGCCTGCCAAGCTCGTCAAGACACGCTCCCGCCACTCGAGGCACAACCCCGAATGTCATATTTATTCGGCATGAAGGCGTAGTCATCATGGTCGGTATGGCGGTGCTGACCCAGGGGACGGCTCCGCCAAGGGGGAACTTTTCAGTACATACCTTTACTACAAAAGACGGGGTCCACTGTAGAACTTGGCTTAGCCCGAGGCGAAGCTTACCAGATCACTTCTACAGGTTAAAGCGCAATGTGTGGATCAGAGGTCAGAATGGGCAAATTTTCCAGTTGGCTTTGCGCAATCAGCATCCGGTCAAAAGGATCCCGGTGATGATCCAGCAGGGTGTAAACGTGGAGAGCATGGTGCATCTGGATGGGCAAAATCTCGAAGGCGTTGATGGCTATCTGGTCGGTGATAAATGGCTCCGGAGATCCTGCCAGCTTCAATTTGCCCAGCTTCAATTTAATGGCCATTTCCCATCCGCTGGCGGCGCTGACTAACAAAGTGTTATGGCGGTTGCTGATGATCTCCCGCACCCGCAGGGACAGACGTTCATCATCGCTAATCCACCACAGGAAGGTATGCGTATCCAGAAGCACCCTCATGATTCAAAGGCTCGGAGAATATCTTCCGACAATGGGGCTTCAAAATCCGGGGCCATGACCACCTCACCCCTGGCGCTACCCGGGGTTCGCCCCTCGGGTTTGGGAACCACCGGCGTCCAACGGACCACTGGAGATCCGTCCCGGGCGATAACTACTTCTTCCCCCCGGATCACCCGTTCCAGCAGGGCGGCGACATTGGCCCGGGCTTCGTGAATATCTACGGTTAGCGGCATCGTGGGATTCTCCCGTTGAGGCTCGCGGCTAGAAGTGACGTAACCAGGATTTTAATTTATTTAATAATTTACTCACCTTGTCAACCCTGTTCTATTCAGCGCGAAGCTTTGATGAGGTCAATTATCCAACCATACCGGTTGGCAGTTACAACGCTCATCCTTTGCAATGGTGGCCAAGTCATCTGAATTTAGGTAACGGCCTATTATGAGATAGCAACTTGGCGCCAATATGTTCCTCCCCGCATCCCCTGAGAAAATCTGTAATCCTGCAACCGCCAAGGTGATCCCAGAAAACCTTTTAACTTGGCGGGAAAAGGTACTTGATCACAGGGTTAAAAATTAGGCTTGTGAGATCCAGGCGATATCTGGTTGGAGCCCCTTGAAGTAACAGGTCATCGCCTCCACTAGGACCGGAAAGGTCTGACGGCCCCGCACGCGACAGGTTTGGCGCAAA
>JAHIKF010000081.1 GCA_018897875.1 Pseudomonadota bacterium
ACCATTACACATCACCGTACCCTAATAACAGGTCGCACCGGCGTCTTGTCGGTGCTGTGCATAGGGTCGGTGTCCACCGAGGCCCGCCCTTCCGGCACCTTAAATCACCCGCCTTCCCCTTCCCAAGCATCGTCTTGCTGAGACGTCTTATACCTCCCTTTTCCCTGGCTTTTTTACAAACTGTAAAAAATGGCGACAGCCTTTGGCGGACAGTTGAAAGGCGCTTTTATCTGACTTTCATATAATATGTATTAAATCAATAAGTTACAAAAGTAAGGTTTTTTTTCGCCTTGGCACGGCGGTTGCTCAGTTTTTTTCCAAGGGGTGAGCTTCGTGGCCAATGGCTACAAAATTCTCATTGCAGATCGCAACCGCCATGTGCGGGATTTCTTGCGGCGGGAGTTGAGCGCCGAGGGCTACCGGGTGGAGGTGGCCAGGGATGGCCGGGAGGTGTTGGGCCGGATCAATGGCGAGGACCCGCCCCACCTGCTTATTCTTGATCTGGAGATCCCTTACCTGGATGAACCGGAGGTGTGGGCCAGGTTGAAGGATCGCCAGCCGGCCCTGCCGGTGGTGATCCACACCTTTCTGCCCGAATATCCTATTAACCTGACTTTGCCGATTGCCGCGACGTTCCTGGAAAAGAAAGGCGATACGGATCTGTTGAAGACGGTCGTCGCCGAGGTGATCGAGAAGCATTACCCCCAGGGGGTCCCGGCCCGGGAGAAAACCGGATGAAGCCGAACCGCGGATAGGCTTTGACATTGATGCGGGTGGAGGGATAAGATGATGGAAAGCTATTTCTGGCCCTGTAAGGGAGGCACCTGGCGAGACTGCGCCCTCGCGGCCGCCATGTTGGCGGAACTTCTGCTGATCTGGGGCAGTTGTTATGCCCTGATCTGGCTCTGCCGGTAAACCGGGAAACCAGGCCCGGCCGCGAGCCACCGGTGGATCGGCCTCCGGATGGCCGGCGAGCCGCCGTCCATCCTATCCCCGCCTGGTTTTGCGGAGATAACGTCCCTTCACACCGGCTAGCGCTCAACGGACCATTTTCGTAGGGGGGGACCCATGTGTCCCCCCTTGAGGGCGCACTCAGACAGAGCGTATGGCCAACCTGTTCCAAAGACTGAAGAGCCTGTTTGCCGGGAAAGAGCCTCAACCGGCTCTGTCCATGGAAGAACTCCGGGCCGCCTTCAAGGCTCGCTACCACGCCTTCAAGCTCCTGCTCGCCGCCAACAACACCGCCTTGCAACTCATGACCGACATGGAGGCGGCCCTGAGGAGCCGTCACAGCTTCGGCATGACCTTTATCCGGTCCCACGCCACCGCCACGTGTGTCAACGTCTTCAATATCATCAAGTATTTGAATGAATTGACCGGCAACCGCTACCGGGGGCTGGAGACGGTCTTTACCGCCATTGAAAGACAGATTGACGCTATCCTGACCCAAAGGCAGGCGCCGGCGATCGCGGCCCTGGTGCTGCCCCTCACGGAAGTGCGCCAGGAGATGGCCGACGGGGTGGGCAGCAAAATGGCCAACCTGGGGGAGATCACCGGAGAGTTGCCGGAGATTGCGGTGCCCCCGGGGTTTGCCATCACCGCGGCGGCGTATGAGCGGTTCCTGTCCCACAACCAGCTGACGGATGAGATCAACCGGCGCCTCCAATCCATGGAAGAAGTGGAGATTTCGGACCTCTACCGCAAGAGTTCGGAAATCCAGACGCTCATCATGGGCGCGGACCTGCCGCCGGAGTTGGCCGAGGCCATCTCCCGGGCCTATGCTGATCTGGCCCGGGGCGCCGGCGGCGCCGTCAAGGTGGCTTTGCGCTCCAGCGCCATCGGCGAGGACGCCGCCGACACCTCGTTTGCCGGGCAGTACCATTCGGAACTCAACGTCAGCGCCGCAAACCTCCACGCGGTGTACAAGGAGGTGTTGGCCAGCAAATATGCCCTGACCGCGGTGAGTTACCGCCTCCACAAGGGGCTCCGGGACGAAGACGTGGCCATGTGCGTGGGGTGCATGGCCATGGTGGATTCCGTCTCCGGGGGGGTGATGTATTCCCGGGATCCCACCGACATCCGCCGCGACGCCATCTTTCTCAACGCGGTCCACGGGCTGGCCAAATCCGTGGTGGACGGGACCGTCACCCCGGATTTGTGGGTCATCTCCCGGGGCGAGCCCCTGACCATCCTCCAGCGGGAGATCCGCGACAAGGAACTGAAAGCCGTGTGCCTCCCGGAGGAAGGGGTGCGGCTGCTGAACGATGCCCGGGGGACCGATCCCGCCCTCACGGATGACCAGGCCCTGGAACTGGCCCGGATCGCCCTGGTGCTGGAGTCACATTTTAAAGGACCCCAGGATATCGAGTGGTGTATCGATGGCGAGGGACGCATCTTTATCCTCCAGAGCCGGCCCTTGAAGCAGATGGCGGCCCCCCGGAAAGCCGGCGCCGCGGCCGGGGCCGGAGACTATCCCGTGCTCTTTCAGGGCGGCGAACTGGCAAGCTCGGGGGTGGCGGCAGGACCGGTCCACGTGGTCCGGAACAACCTGGACCTGCTGCAATTCCCGGCCGGGGCGGTCCTGGTCACGGCCTTCCCCCATCCCGGCTGGGCCCCCCTCTTGAGCCGGGCCGCGGCGCTGGTTACCGACCGGGGCGGGATTACCGGTCATCTGGCCAACGTGGCCCGGGAGTTCGGCATCCCGGCGCTGTTCAACACCGGGGAGGCTACGTCCCGGCTGACGCCCGGGCTGATGGTGACCGTGGACGCCGACGGCCTGGCCGTGTACGAGGGACGCATAGAGGAACTCCTGGCCCTGGCCGGCCCCAAAGAGGGGCTCATGGCCGGCACCCCGGTGGGGGAGACGCTCAAAGAAGTCATGACCTTGATCACCCCCCTTAACCTCACCAACCCGGAAGCGCCCGATTTCAGCCCCAGGGGGTGCCGCACCCTCCACGATATTACCCGTTTCGCCCACGAGGTTTCGGTCAAGGAGATGTTCGCCTTTGACAAGAGACAGGCCTTCTCCCGATATTTCATCAAGAAACTGGTGACCCCGGTGGCCCTGGAATGGTGGGTCCTCAACCTGGAGGACGGGTTCAAAGAAGAGGTGACGGAGCCGCAGGTGGAGCTGAGCAATATCGCCTCGGCGCCCATGCTGGCGCTGTGGGAGGGGATTACCGCCACGCCCTGGGAAGGCCCGCCGCCCGTGGACACCATGGGCTTCATGTCCATCGTCATGGGCGCGGCCACGGACCCCAACCTGGCCACCGCCGGGGGCACCATGTTCGGCAACACCAACTACTTCATGATCGCCCGCGACTTCTGCAACCTCACCTCCCGCCTGGGCTTCCACTTTTCCACCGTGGAGGCCCTGGTGGGGGACCAGGCCTTCGAGAATTATATCCGCTTCGCCTTCAAAGGCGGGGCCGCGGACTACCCGCGCCGGATCAGGCGGACTAAATTCGTCGGCGAAATCCTCGAACGCTACCACTTCAAGGTGGATGTCAAGGAGGACGCCCTGTTCGCCCGCCTGGAAGCGGAAGCCAAAGACTACATGCTCTCCCGGCTGCGCATCCTCGGGTACCTGACGATCCACACCCGGCAGCTGGACATGATCATGCTCAATGAGGCGGATGTCCAGTATTATGCCGAAAAATTTATCCGGGACCTGGAAAAGCTGGCAGTGATCCGCGGGTAGGGGTGAGAATATCAGCCGTAGGGCGGGCGTCCCGCCCGCCAGACCGGATTGGCCGCAAGCCGGGAGTTTTTTGTCAGGGCCCCCCGCCCTCCCTTCAAGGCCCGCGGGGCCGTAACGCCGTAGGGCGAGAAAGCATAGCGCATCCCGCCTTTTGCATCCGGGACGATACCCTAACCGGACTTGATCTGACCACCTACCCGGAAAAGGTTAACCGCATCTCATACCAGATCGGCATCAAAAAACGCCCCGGCCCGGTCTGAGAATTACCCCCACCCAAAGCTGATTTTGAACAGCCGATCATATCCGCAACTTCTGCCCTGCCGGTGATAATTGAGGTATTTGGCAAGATATACGATCGTTTAGGGTTTAGTATGTTCAGACATGGGGAAAATGGCCTTCCACCCCAATTTGTGCCATCACGCCGTCGCTGAGAGGGGGTCAGCTTCAAGAACAGAAATTTTGAGGG
Organism: Pseudomonadota bacterium; assembly: GCA_018897875.1. GTDB lineage: Bacteria > Desulfobacterota > Desulfobaccia > Desulfobaccales > 0-14-0-80-60-11 > 0-14-0-80-60-11. Next base: position 4,167 of record JAHIKF010000081.1, read on the forward strand.
ATTTTTTCCAGGGGAAGAGGTACAAAAAACTATTTTTCGACCGCAATTGGCCAGGACTACGACATAATCTCTGATTATTCTGTTTTTGCTGGTGAATTTTGCGCATCTGTTATATAAACCATATAATAAATTCCTTTCCGTGGGTTGATTCCCTTGAACAGACTCTTTATAATTTGAAATATCTGAGTCTTATCCGACCCCTTATCTGAGCTTGCCTAATGACCTTGTATATGAACTTAAGGGCGGGCATTGGCTTAAAAATCAATTTAAATATTTTATTTATTTTAATCTAAACATTTAGGGGAATATATTTACATAAGTAGTTTGTGAATAAATGGACAAATCAGAATATGGAAAAAGAGATTATTAACTATCCCATAATCGAAGCCTTATGCGAGTTTCAGTTTCTCTCTGACCAACCTTGGGATCTGACCATTCCAGGCCTTATTTATGAACAAGTAAAAAATGAATTCTCTGCCAAGAAGCAACAAACTGGTATTGGCATAGGGTTTCAGGCGAAGGGGGGGATCGAGCAAAAGATTCAAATGACTCCGCGAATACAATTTTTGCGTCCTGATGGGTCTGCCTTAATTCAGATTGGTCCTAATGTATTAATCATAAATCAGCTAAAGCCTTACCCGAAGTGGGAGAACTTCAAGCCATTAATTCTTGACAAATTGGAAATTTATAGACAGGTTTCAAACCCAAAAGGCTTTAAAAGAATATTGTTGAGATATATTAATAGATTTGAGTTTTCAGGAGAAAAAATTGAATTGAGGGATTATTTTAATTATTATCCCAATATACCCCCTGGAATTCCACAGATTCATGGACCTTTCAATGTTCGTATTGAGTTTAGCTATAGGGAAGGCCGTGATCGCCTTATGATGACACTGGGTACAGCTATCCCTGATAAACCGGGTATTATTCCTTTGGTGTTTGATATTATCTATGTTCTTGCGTTACCACATACTATACCATTGGATCAGGCAAGTGATTGGCTTCAAATAGCCCATGACGAAGTTAATAAAACTTTTAATACAAGCATCACCGAAAAATGTAAAGCCTTATTTTAAGATGGAGGGATTTTAATGGAAAGAATTCAATTGTTCAATTCTGATGATAGTCTTCTTCTTTCTTTTGGGAATGCTATGTCGGCTGGTTTTTATTTAAATAAATTAGATGAAGAAGACGAATTTTATAAAATTATGCCAGAATATGAAAACTCATTATCGGTAATTGATCACAGGGTATGAAAAAAAAGAAAACGGCAGCATTTTTAGCTGGCGACAAAATTAACTTTGTGATAAAGCTGTC
>JAHIKF010000082.1 GCA_018897875.1 Pseudomonadota bacterium
GCCCTATAAAAACTGCGCCGGCACAGGCGGGAAAGCCTGTGCTACCAGAAGGAACTTTTCGGAACAGTCAACCAATGGTGCGCGGTGCGCACCCTGCATTGAACTTTGGTGGCACAGGCTTCCAGCCTGTGCACCGCACCGGCAAGATGCCGGTGCCACCAAAAACTTTTCAGGACAGTCACTTATGAGCCGTTGGCTCTCTCAAAACCATGACAAGAAGTGTAGGGCGGGCACTGTCCGCCGTTTCCGGCCATCAATCGGTGCGTAGGACGCACCCTACGAAAGACTTATCAGGACAGGAGCCAACCGTATGATTCATATCTCCAGGTCGGTGGTTGGAGCGGCCGAACTCGAGGCCATGGGCCGGGTAATGCGGGAAGACGGCTACCTGGGTATGGGCCGGGAAGTGCGAGCTTTTGAGGCAGAACTGCAGGAATATCTCGGCGGCCAGTTGCGCACGGTCATCTGCCTCAATTCCGGTACCGCCGCCCTGCATCTGGCGGTGCAGGCGCTCACCAGCCCCGGGGATGAAGTCCTGGTCCAATCGTTGACTTTTGTGGCTTCATTCCAGGCGATCAGCGCCGCGGGCGCGGTGCCGGTGGCCTGCGAAGTCTACCCGGACACGGTAACCCTGGACCTTGAGGATGCCGCCCGGAGAATTACGCCCCGCACCAGGGCCGTGATGCCGGTCCACTACGCCAGCAACCCCGGGGACCTTGAGGCCATCTACGCCTTTGCAGAGCGTCATGGCTTACGGGTCATTGAAGACGCGGCCCATACCTTCGGCTGCACCTATAAGGGCCGGAAGATCGGCTCTTTCGGCGACCTGGCCTGCTTCAGCTTTGACGGGCTTAAAAATATCACCAGCGGCGAGGGCGGGGCCGTGGTCACTTCGGACCCCGGGGTTATCCAATGGGTTCAGGATGCCCGCCTGTTGGGGGTGCAACGGGACACCGAAAAACGTTACCAGGGGGCGCGGAGTTGGGAGTTCGACGTCCAACATCAGGGCTATCGGTACCATCTGAGCAATCTGTTCGCGGCCGTAGGCAGGGTGCAGTTGGGGCGCTTTGAAGGAGAATTCAAACCCCGGCGCATCGCATTGGCCCAAAAATACCGCACCGCCTTTGCCGGCACGAGCGATCTCCTCCTTTTGCACGGCGATCCAGGCCCGATTGTCCCCTATATGTTTGCCATCAAGGTGCTGAACGGGAAACGGGATGGGCTGCGTCAATTTTTGCGGGAGCGAGGGATTGAAAGCGGCATTCACTATAAACCGAATCATCTCCTGTCGTTTTACGGCGGGGGCAGAGAGGCGCTGCCGGTAACTGAAAGACTCTATGAAGAGTTGTTAACCCTGCCCTTGCATCCCGGGTTAAAGGATGCAGAGATTGATTCTACCATCGCCGCGGTTATGGAATTTTTGTCTCATGCCAAATTGCGTTCATAGAAGTAAGTCGCTTGAAAAATCCCCCTAAATCCCCCTTTAAGAAAGGGGGACTTTTAACTGCCCATCTTCCTTGATTAATATCGGTATCTTCTTCCCCCCTTTTCTAAAGGGGGGTTAGGGGGGATTTTGTTCCTTAGGTATTTCATATTACTGCTTTGACCGCATCTTGGTATGCTTCTTCATTATTACCCCCCTCCCCTAAATAAACCGCCGCATCAGGTCGTCGGTCACCGCGTCCACGTCGTCAGGCCGGAGGCCATATTCCCGGCAGACCCCCTCGACTCGGGCAATTTTGCCGGGGTCGGCCAAATCCCCTAATCCCGACAAGAGCCCCAATCGCCGCCCCACCCGGTAGATGAACTGCAACTCCGGTTCCAGCTTAAGAAAAGCGCCGACGATCTCCATCAGACGTGTCTGGTCCTGAGGCAGCTGCCCGTCCACTTCGGGCAAGAGATTCAAGATGTGATCACTCCTGATGGCGCTGGTGATCCCGGACAGCGATTCCAGAAACAGGAGCAGTTCCCGGGCCGTCTCCACATCCGTGGCCTTATGGAAGCGGCCGGCGGTAAAATCCTCATACAAAGGGATTTGGGTGGGGATGGCCAGGGTGCGCAGCCGGATAAAATCCGGGTTGATCTGATTTAAGGCCGCGGCCGTCTCCACCGCGTTGGCCTCGAGCCACCGCCTTCCTCCCAGCCCCGGCATGTAGTACTCCGACAACTCCATCCCCGCGGCCTTGACCTTGAGCCCCGCCCGGATGTGCAGGCGCTGGGTGGCGCCTTTCCGCACCATCTTCAGGACTTCGTTGGCCCCCGATTCCATGCCGATGTGAATCCGGCTGAGTCCGGCGTCCCTCAGGTCGGCCAGGGCGCCGGCATCGAGATTGGCGATGGTGCTGGAGCGGGCGTACGAGGTTATCCGGGTCACTTCCGGGAAACGCGCCTTGAGATGGCCGAGAATGGCCGTCAGGTCCCCGGGGTCCACTACCAGGCTGTTGGCATCCTGGAGAAAAACCTGGCCGCGGCCGTACCTCTCCCAGTTCCTGGCCGCGGACCAGGCCCGGGGGTCGCCCCCGGCCGGGCGCGTCAATGCCGGTTCCCGGGGTCCCTCCCGGAGCTGTTGCGCCGCCTCGTACACCGCGTCGATGTCCCGCAAAATATGCGCCACCGGCCGGACCGAGAACCGGGCGCCTTTATAGACCGGGCAAAAGGTGCAGTGGTTCCAGGGACAGTTCCGGGTCACCCGCAGCAGGAGGCTATGGGCCTCGCTGGGGGGCCGGATGGGGCCCTGCTCAAAGCCCTGGTAGGTCATATCCCGGCTGTCGGGCCGCTTTGGCATCACTCAACTCCTGGTGGCGCTTTATCGTATTAACGGTCATTTCCTTACGGACACAACAAAGCATGAAAATATGGAACAGCCGCCTCGGCGGTTTTAAAAGAAATTATGGCGCAGTGCCCGCCCTACAGACTGCCCGCTGGCGCGGCAATAAGTGGGGCGGCCGTCCCTGGCCGCCTCTCGCTGGCGGGCACGGAGGCCCGCCCCACCAAGCTATTTTCATATAAACGGGCAATCAAAAGACTATTTTTGTCATTCTGAGCGCCGCGAAGAATCTCGCTTTTAAA
>JAHIKF010000083.1 GCA_018897875.1 Pseudomonadota bacterium
CCGACCCTGGGGGATGTGGAAGGGTTCCAGAAGAACCTCTCGCCCGAGACCAAGGATTTTCTCCGGGACAAGCGAGGACTGACAGAAGAAAGCATGGCCAAGTATCGGGTAGGGTGGTGTCTCAAGCGACAGCGCAACGCCTTCCCGGTTTTCGACGAGACCGGGACCCTCGTCAACGTCCGGTTCCACAATTCCAAGAAGGAGCCCAAGACCCTGAATTGGGCGGGGTATGGATCGGCCCGGCTGTGGGGGTTGGACCGTCTGGCCAAGGCCGCCCCGGGGATCACCGTGGCCCTTACTGAGGGCGAGTTCGACGCCATGTTGGTGGAACAAGAAACAGGGATTTTGGCAGTATCAGGCACCAACGGTGCCAAATCTTTCCAGGCAGGGTGGGTCAAGCATTTCCACGGGTTCCATGTGGTATTGATCTATGATAGCGACCAAGCGGGGAGGGAGGCGGTTCATGGCCTGGTACTCCCGGCTTTCAAGTCAGCCGTCCTGGCCGGCGATGTCCTCTCACTCAAGATGGTCTGGCTCTACGATAAACCGGAAAAAGGGCATAAGGACTTCACCGACTGGATCGTCAAGGATGGGGGTTCAAGTGCCAAGCTGAAAGAGATGATCACCCAGGCGGAACCCCACACCTTTCCCACACCTATTAGCCATCTTGAAACCCCTATCATCCTGCCCAGCTTTGAGCTGATCGACCGGGCCAAATATGCCGGGCGCCGGGTGACAGTCCCCCTACAAGTGTTTGGGGAGAACACCGTGGCCTACCACGCCCCCAAGAAACTCACCGTGTCGAACTGCCCGTTGTTAAGGGATAGCAAATGCACCGGGCGACAGACAAAACCGGGTGCCTGTAAGGAAGAAATCGACATCCCCTTGGGGGAGCGCGTCCTGATCGCCGGGGTCCGGGCCACGGATGGCCAGTTGATGAATCACCTGCGGGCCTACGTCTGCGACAAGGACCGCAGTCCGACCCTGGTGGTCCGGGATGAAGACAGGATTACCATCCGGGAAGTCTATGGTCACCAGGTGGTCGGGGCCATGCCGGCCGAACGGGTAGAACTGGTCGAGAAGCCTGTCTATGTCATTGGCGGTGGCATGGTGGAGATTGGGAAGTACCAGGCCACGGGGCGGGTGATCACATCGTACCGGGACCAGCAGCCGACCATGTTGATCGACACCATGGAGCGCCTGGACGAAGATTACCAGGGGTTCTCTGTGGAAAAGTACCGGACCTCTCTGGAAAAGCTCCGTGAGATGGCTCCCATGGATATTGCGGGTGACTTGGCCACCCATGTAACCCGAATCTATGAGCGCCCGGACCTACACCTGGGGGTCCTCATGGTCCTCTGCTCTCCCTTAGGGTTCGATTTCCCCGGGGAGGGCCAGATCAGGGGGTGGCTGACCGCCATCATCGTGGGGGACACGGGCACCGGCAAGACCACGGTAAGTGAGGGATTTTTCAACTTTGCCCGAATAGGCACCCGAGTAAGTGGCATGACAGCTAGCCGCACGGGTATCACCTACGGGTGCGAGCACGATGAGCGCCGGGGCTGGCGGATCAAAGCCGGCGCCCTGCTCAAGATGAATCGACAGGCCCTCATCGTGGACGAGGCTCAGGACATCCCCCAAGTTGAATTGAAGACCATGGCAGAAGGGATCGACACGGGGCTCCTCCGCATCGACAAAATCCAGAACAAAATTTTCGAGAGCCGGACCCGGGTAATTTTCGGATGCAACCCCAAGCATCCCAAGCAGGCTGCAGAACAACGGACCATGGATAGCTTCCGGTACGGGTGCGAGGCTATCAAGGGCATCTTTCCCGGGATGATGATCCGGCGGATTGATTTTGCGATGTTCGCCGCGACCTGGGACATTGAAGACAAGGCAAAAATCTATTTCCCTGAAGCCCCGGACACCCCCCAGCAGGTCACAGACGAAGACCTCCGGGCCCTGATCTTCTTCGCCTGGAATTTAAAACCGGAGCAGATCGTCATTGACGCCGACACCGCTCATTATATCCGTAGGATGGCTAAGTACCTGAGCGACAAGTTCGGCGGATCTGATGATCTCCCCATCGTTTACTCTGAGGACTTCCGCAAGACCATGGCGAGACTGTCGGTGGCCACCGCTATTATTGACCTGTCCACGACTGACGATTTCTCCCAGGTGATAGTCAATACGGGGCACGTTTCCGATGCTTGTATGCTGATGGAGCGAATTTATGAAGCCCGGAACTGCAAGCTGGACCGGTATGCAGCGCATTACCGGCAGACCCATGGGATTGACGGAATTGAAAAAATCGTTGCAGAGATTGATGCCAAGCTGGCGAATACTGTTTCTGACGCACGGGTGCGGTTTCATCACATCATGTATGAACTTTTGAATTGCCCCGATACTGCTCGGATAAGGAAAACCGACCTAATCGACGAATTTGATTCATCGCCCAGGACCGTGCAGGAAGATATGCAGTTTTTCCGGGAAAACCATTTAATCGACCCATCCGTCCAAAAAGGGTATAAGCCAGAGCCGCGATTTTTTCAGGTGTGGGATTATCTGGAACGGTTAAATTCCAAGAAATATTGTTTCGATACCCCTTGGCAGAAAGCTTACTCGTTTGACTCATTTGATGCCAAGAAGTAGTGTTTCACTTTTTTTATTAGGGGGCTTAGATAGCAATGGTTGCTCATCCCTTTACCAATCCTATCCCCAAAGAAATGCGCCAGTTTTTTTATCAAGGCTACAAGATAGCAATAAAATTTTTCACATGAGTGCAAGGCCACTGCCACCTTGTTTTCTAATGTTTATGCAGGTTTCAAGGGCCTCTACCCCCATAAAATGCCACCAAATTTCTATCTTGAGGGGTAAAAATAAAAATCTCTATATAGGGTTGCTAAGGAGAAATGTTTGGGGGCACACACCCGGCTCGCAAACTGAAAACCCAAAATTTGAAGTGGGGGGGGTAAGGTAGCAACGGAGGGCCCCCAAAAACCCGGATAAGTAGGCCAGTTATAGCTAAGAGGCCTCTGCCACCTTGTTTTTCCCCAAAACCAAAAAAGGAGAAGGAGAATCATGCCCAAAGATAGTTGGAAGTTGATAATGCTTAACATGCTGTTATTATGGTTAATTTTAGCATTTGTACCCCAAAAACTAATATGCCAGGCACTCTATAGGATTTCTTGGAATTCGTCTATGAATTCGCATTATGCGAATCGACTAAACATCGAAACTTCTCTTAACCTTTTTTTCACAATACTCCATATAGGTGTTTATGTATTACTTTTTCGCATACAAATTTCATGTTTCCCTTATAAACAAAGGCTTTTCAGTATTATTAACTTGTGACTATAGGTATGGAGGCGTTACTTGAAGAACCTCACGTCCCAGGGGATACTGGCCACCTCATCCAGCCCTGCCGCCGAGCCTGGCAAACGGGGCCGCGGGCGCCCAAAGGGGGCGGTCACCAAAAAGCCCAAGGCTGCAGTCCAGCCCGGGACCCCAGACCTGCGGGCCTGGATAGGCGGCATTGTCCCAGATGATCGCCCAAAGAATTGACACCGGGCGCACCTGGCCGGCATAGGAGAAAATCATGGTGAAAATGAAAAACCAAACTCAGGCCCCGGAACCCGAGCCCAAGCGCGGCCGCGGTCGCCCAAAAGGCTCCACCAAACCAAAGCCCCCCTCTATATATAATACTAGTACTAATATTAAAGAGGTTAGTAGTAGTAGTAGTTTATTAAATCCAGAAGTTCTAGTAAGCACCGAATACGAGCACCCGAATAAAACCGGAATTAAAGACATTTTAAATCAAAAAGAATTGAAATTCCTCGAATTATATTTGTCAGGAAATTATACCAAGGAAAAGGCAATGAAAGCGGCTGGTTATGTAGGGTACCATGAAAAGTATCTCTATCACTTATCTGGAAAAATTATAGAAAAGTATGAGTGTCAGGCAGGGGACCACAGAAAAATCTTCAGAGAAATGGGCGCGGGTGAGGTTGCCGTTATTGAGGGGCTACTTAAGCTGGCCAGGGGTGCGAAAAGCGAGGCGGTACGTCTTAACGCCTGGAGCATGATCGCCAAGTGCATCGGCCTTACCAAGGATCAGGTCGAGGGTGTCGGGGGGATAACTATCATCTTCGAGAAAGACAGCAAGGCCCGAGCTCTCCCAGGTGCGCCACCTATGGGCATGGACAGCAGGCCCGCAGCCCTACCCATAAGCAATAAGCCCTTGATGATAACTAAATAAATAGGTCCACATTTACCCAAAAAAACGGACCACGAGCCCGCAGGGGAGCCCGGCCAGCCCGGCCCGGTGAAAGTAGTCATTCCAGGAGAGGATCAAGCCCCGGGGCCGCCCAGCAGGGTCTTACAGGTAAGCCGATGAGCGCTCCCCTGGCCCAGGTCGCCCGGGTAAGAAGTGGCACCCCTTTTTGAAAGGATTTTATTATGCGCAGCCCCATCAAAACCATCCGGGCCTTGTGCCTCCGTTGCGCCGGCAACAGCACTAAGGGGGTCCGGGAATGTTGCCAAGAGGATTGCCCGGGGTGGCCTTACCGGATGGGTCGACATCCGCGCCTTGCCGGTCGTCAGAATAGGGGTTCTTTCGTAAAAACCCATGGGCTGCGCCGTGGAAAAAATTCTGAAGGTGCCTGACCAATGATAAGGCCTGGGGCAGGGGTTAGGATTCACCACAACCTCGGATAGTGCATATGAAAAACCAAGTCACTCCAGAGTATTTGAGTTTGGCAGAATTGGCTATCTACGCCTCTGTCGCTAAAAATACTTTGAAGGTGTGGCTAAAGAATGGTATGCCCTACTACAAGGTGAATCGCTGTATAAGGGTGAGAGTCGATGAATTCAATGAATGGATGAATCGATTCCGCGTCGGCACCTCCCCAGACCTTGATGCCATGTTGGATCAGGTGATGAAGGAGGTAAGACAATGATGGGTTATCCACAGAAGGAGGGCAAATACGGATATATTTACCAAATTGCCAGTGGAATTACCGTTGCCCCAGATGACTATGGAACCTGGATGCTGATTATCAGGCCAGGACCGGGGCAAAAGAAGAAGAGGGCTTTCGGCAAAACCGAAGAAGACCGGCGGCGGGCAATTAAGGCTGCCGAACTGGTGGCGGTAAGAATGGGATTGAATTTGGAGAAGCAGGCAGATACCGAAACCAGAACCTTCGAGATGCTCATCGGGGAGTGGTATAGCCTTAATGAGCAGCGCTGGCAGCCGGGGACCAAGGAGCGGTATCAGTGCATCATCCGGGAGTTCTTGCGGCCCTTGCACAATTTGCCCATGGAACAGGTTGACCGGACCAGGGTTAAGCGGCTGCTGGTGGACTTGTTAAAGATCAGGTCGGCGAACACCGTGGCCGTGGTCCACGCAGTGATCTCAGGCATCTTCTCTGAGGCCATCGACTTGGGCTACACCGAGATTAATCCGGCCTATGGGCTGCTCAAGAAGATACTGCCGCCCAAAAACAAGCGCAATCTCACCGAACCAGACCCCTTCAACCGGGAAGACCTGGGAAAGTTTCTTGAAGCGGCCTGGGCCAAGTTGCCCGAGCCGTTTCCCCTGATCGTGGAGGTCATGGCCATGTCTGGTATGCGCCTGGGAGAAGCCCTGGCGATGTGCTGGGAGAACCTGGATTCCCGGAATTGCCAGTACAATGTAGCCGAAACCACCAGGCATGGCCGTTTCGGACCACCGAAGAGCGGCAAGAGGCATATCGATCTGGATGCAACTCTGGTGGGCAAGCTGGACACGCACATCAAGAAGCTGAGGAAAGATTGCATGGCGGCGGGCGTTCTTCCCCATTACCTGTTCCCGGGAATCACCCAACGCGTGGTGCAAACTGCTATGCGCCGGGGGTGCATGGCGGCCCGGTTGCGGACCCGGAGCCCGCACGACCTTAGACACACCTACGCAACCATCTTACTCATGGCCCACATCTCTCCGGCATATGTCCAGAAGCAGTTAGGGCACCACTCGATCTCCATGACCGTGGACATCTATGGTCACTGGGTATCTGGGGAGGGGCGGGAACGTCTGGATCAGGCCCTACGGCCCAAGGCCAATACGGGGAATCCTATTACGCTGGTGCAGGGGCAATGAATGTGGGCAGCGTTCTCCACGCCGTCCACATTTCGGCCAAGTTTGACCGAATGGACCGATTTGAAATCATTGAGGAAATCGGTTCTCTTTTATACTGGTTCGGTCAAATGTTCGGTCAGAATTCGGCCAAAAGCCCAAAACAAAAGGCGTAACCACTTGAGATTACGCCTTATTTAATCAGATGGTGCCGAAGCGGGGATTTGAACCCCGACGAGGAAACCCTCACTGGACCCTGAACCCAGCGCGTCTACCAGTTCCGCCACTTCGGCCGGATGCCGGGGATAATCTGCAACGCTTCACCCTGGCAATTTCCAATTGAAATATATATAATTTTACGATTAATATTGTCAAGGTCAAATTGCGAAAGGCGACGTGTTGATGGTTTATAATGATCTCCCCCCCGGGGAGACAGGTTTTTCCCGGACGGTGGCCACAATCGGCAACTTTGACGGAGTCCACTTGGGGCACCGGGCCATCCTGGCCCGGGTGTGTCAGCGGGCTCGGGAGTTGGGGGGACAGGCCGTGGCCGTCACTTTTAACCCCCACCCCGTGAAGGTGCTGCGGCCGGAAGTGAATTTGCCGATGCTCACCACCCGGGACCAGAAGCTGCAGCTTTTGTCCGAATCCGGACTGGATGCGGTGGTGGTCCTGCCCTTTACCCAGAAATTTGCGGCGCTGCCGGCCCGGGAGTTCGTGAAGCAATATTTTTGTGACCGCCTCAAGGCCCGGGAAGTGGTGGTGGGCCATGACTACTGTTTCGGCCGCGGCCGGGAAGGCAATATCGACCTTCTGAAGGAGATGGGGGAGGTTCACGGCTTCACCGTGCAGGTGGTCTGGGCCGTGGAAGTAGACGGCGCGGTGGTGAGCAGTTCCCTGATCCGGGCCTTGCTGCGCCTGGGCAAAGTAACGGAGGCCGGACGCCTCCTGGGCCGCGCCTACGGGGTGACCGGCCGGGTGGTCCAGGGCAAGGGGCGGGGGGCCAAGCTCCTGGGAGTGCCCACGGCCAACATCCTCACCCCCAACGAACTGCTGCCGGCCTGCGGCATCTATGCCGTCTGGGTCCGCCGGGGCGACGCCATCCTGCCCGGGGTGGCCAACCTCGGCACCTGTCCCACCTTTGGAAATGCCGAACTCTCCCTGGAGGTCCACCTGATGGAATTCTCCGGCGACCTGTACGGCGAATCTCTGGAAGTGCAATTCGTCACCCGCCTTAGGGAGGAACAGCGCTTCCCCTCCCTGGAGGCCCTGGCGGCCCAGATCCGCGCGGATATCGCCGCGGCCCGCCGGGCCCTGGCGCCGCATTGAGGCGCGCTCCGGAAGTCGGCCGTAGGTAATGTATATAAAGGACGGAACCATGTGGCGGCACCGCGCAACCTGCGGTCATTGCGGTTTGAAGTCGAGATGGAATCGAGACCGGGCACTGAGCGAGGCGGAGATCCTGGCGCATCTGAAGGATAGCCATCACCGCGACCAAGCGCGGCCCCCCGACGATTACCGGGTGGAGCGGGAGCGCCAGTGCGACTTTTGTTTGGAGCCGTATGTGGACGACTGCACCAAGTGCGGGCAGGATTTTTGTAACCTGCACACCGGGGATATCCACGGCCTGTGCGGCGGATGCATCTGATACTAAGTTGCGCTCAAAAGGCTATTTTCTGTAGCCGCAGGCTTTAGCCTGCGCCTGCGCAGGCTGGAAAGCCTGTGTCACCCATTGACTGCAATCTGGTATGAAGCCACCGGTGGCGAGGGCCTTAACCCAGCCGACCGGCTGGACTTCAAAAGACCAGGGCGTCAAGATACAATTCGTTATACCCTCAAGGGCCGAATAAAGCGCAGCGCAGCGCACTTGATTCTGAGGCAGCTATAATAAGGACGCACCCGGGGCCCCTTACATCAGGCTGCTAATCAACGTCTTCCCCATCCTCGGGGACATATTCCGGCCAGGCTTCGGTAGTCGTAGACCCAGGCGTCGGCCAAGTCTCCAGATACTTCCGCAGATTGGTTTGCAGGTGGAAGGCGGACGCCGGCGGCAAAGGGCAACGCCACGGGAGCCGACCCAAGATCGCCGGCCGGACGGTTACATTCTGGTGCATCCCGGAGGCCGGGAGGCTGGCAACCGTGGGGCGAGCCAGATGCCGGCCGGGGTTTTCCCGGTTAAGCGCGGCGGACCGGAGACCCGGTGGAGTAAGATTCCCCGGCCTGACCTCGGATTCACCCGGAAGAGAGGTTGGGGGACCCCCAGAGGGCCAGGCGGATTGCCCCGGCGCCAGGGCGGGAAGCAGCAACAGGACTATAATTACCAGAAAGATAATCCGAAGGCCGGCCGCCAGCCACGCAGGTTTTTCACGGCACAACGTTTTCATATTTGGGCTCCAGGGCCAAGATTTACTAGCCCTATCGGCGCCACTTCGAATTAACTTAAAGCTCTTTAAAATTTTCTGAGGGCAGGGGGGCAGGTGGGGACATCGTTGCCGGGGGGCAGATCGCCAACCTCCCCTGCTGCGAGCCCCATGACACCCTAGAGAAGTGATCTGGGATCTAGAGCGAATGCCAAAAGTATTTTCCGATAGCGGCATCATGCTAATCCCCCCTAACCCCCCTTTAGAAAAGGGGGGAATTATAAGGAATAGTTATTAAAGTCCCTCTTTGGAAAAGGGGGACTTAGGGGCAATACTGTTCACTTAATGATAAATCTATGGTATCCTGTGACAACCTATTACAGGAGGACCGCAGATGGCAAGGACAATTGCAGAACTCCCCAAAGGCAGCC
>JAHIKF010000084.1 GCA_018897875.1 Pseudomonadota bacterium
ACGGCCTCGAATGCAATATTGGCTCTGCGACATGCTCTCCTCTTTCCAATTACTGAGGACAGCTTTATCACAAAGTTAATTTTGTCGCCAGCTAAAAATGCTGCCGTTTTCTTTTTTTTCATACCCTGTGATCAATTACCTTTTCTGACTGAATTTAACGCCGAAAAGCCTCTCTTTTGGTGACCAATTTGTCTCACGGGAAGCATGATAGCATAAAATATGGAAGGAATATATTTTAAAAAAGGTGACTATAGCATCCTCCTTTATGGTTAACCATACCTCTTTTGTGCAAGGTCAAGTTGGCAAGGTTACCCGGTTTTCTTTTAGAATCCAAACCAGTCTCCTATTCGTGGTTTCGGTTTCAGGAGGGATAGGTATTCCTCAAGGGGACAGGCCTGCGTACCTCAATAGATCAGGGGAAGCGAAAGTAGGAGTAGTTGATACCTTGCCACGATAGAAACTTCTCAAAAATTCCAAATAGTTGAATATATGATCTGGATATGGAAGGTTTTTTGGCGATGTGATAAGTTTCGGATCAGGGCAGCTGTAATCTTGCCTCACCCCTCGCCGTGCAGGATAAAGACAGCCCAGAAGAAAGGTTGGGGGTATTTGGCTTTGATGGCTAGGCGGGCCAGCCTCAGGGCTTCACTCCGGGGCTTGCCCTCCTTCAGGTGGCTATAGAACCGGGTCATGAACTCCACCGCCTCCAGGGAGGCCACCTCCCAGAGGCTCACCAACACGCTTTGCGCCCCCGCGTGCTGGAAGGCCCGGGAAAAATTCACCACCCCCTCGCCCTCCATCACCGTCCCCCGGCCGGTGAGACAGGCGGACAGGACCACCATCTCGGCCCGGAGCTTTAAACCCAACACCTTGCTCAGAGTGAAAAAGCCGTTGTCATGGCCTTCATTCCCCACCTGGCCGAGGAGCAGAAACGGCTCCCGGATGCCCTGAACCCTCCCGGGGAGGTCGGCGTGGGTGGCGAAATGGAGGTAGCGATAATCTTGTAAAGGGGATTGGCGCAGGCTGGTCTCATTGGCCTTGAGGTCCAGGAGCACGTCCGGGGGCCTGGGCTCAACCGCAAAAAGACGGGCGATGGCCAGGACCTCATCTTCGGTTTCCGGGAGGGCCGGATACACCAGCTCCTCGCCGGTCTTGCCGTCCCGGGTGGTTTTTCCCCACTCCTCGCTGGCGGCCAGGGCCCGGAAGGCAGCCGGCTTTGCGCCCCGCACCTCGGTGGACGGGGGCGCTCCCGGCGGCGGCCCCGGCGCCCAGCGGGCGTCCTGAGCGCTGAACACCGGATTGCCCAGAGCAAACAGGGGCCGCCCGGCCCGGTGCTCCTTAAGGCGCCGCTTCAGGGCCATGACCGCGGCGGACTGGTAGTAGCTCAGGGTGTACCGGTCCCCGATGAAAACGCTGTCCTTCAGACCCGTCCCGGACTTAAGCACCAGGGCCTCAAAGGGCAAGAGCCCCAGGATGCCGTCCGGCACGATAATCACCCGGTCGTTCTCCTTGACTTCCTTCAGGGCCTGGGCCAGGAGCAGCGAGTAGAGCTCTTGAGCCCGTGGCAGGGAAAACCTGTCGGGCTCCCGGTTGATGAGGGGCTCCATGAAGGCCTTGACCTTAGCCTCCAGTTCCTCCCGCCCTTGGGGAATCTTGATCAGGTGCTTGACCCCGCCCTTGCGGACCACAAAGACAAAGCTCTCAGCATCCCCCAGGGCAAATGCCAGGAGCACCTCGTTCTCCTTCAGGGGCAGGTCGGCCGCAGGCAGGGGCTGGGGATAGTGGAGCGCGGCATAGACCGGGTAGTGCTGCCGCAGCTCCTGGACCAGGGTCTTGAGCTCCGCAGTCAGGCGCGCCTTTTTGTCCTCTACCTCTTTTATAGCTGCTTCCCCGCCCTTCAAGGCTTTCTCCCGCTGGGCCGAAAGCGCCACCAGCCGGTTCAGGAGGCTTTCCTCCCGCTGCCGCAGCTCGGCCGGTATCTCCGCCCGGGTTTGCTGCCGGGCTCCCTGGGCCATGGCCTCCAGGAGAGCCCGGCCCTTGGTGCTTTCGGCAAAGTAGAAGGCCGCCTCTCCTGCCCCAGGCCCGTATTCCCGGAGTGCCGGCGGCAGGGCCTCCGATTTGAGGGACATCTCCCCCAGCACGGTCACCAGCCCCCGGTAGGGCCGCACATAGCCGCCATAGATGCCGGCCTGGAAAAAGCCGGCCCGCTCTCCCGGCGCCCGGCGGCGCAGGTCCTCCACCCCATCCACCGCCTGCCGCAAGTCCAGGGCCGCCTCCCCCAGCCGCCCCTCCCCCGCCAGGGCCAGGCCCCGCTGGGTGTAGTACTGCACCTGTTTGGTCGGAAAATCCCGCCAAGTGGGGGTATTTTCTTGCAAGAGCTTCAAGGCCTTTCCCGGTTGTCCCCGGGCCAGGTCGAGCTCCACCAGGCCACCGGTGGATCGGCCCCGCCGGAAATACGCCTCCGCGGTCTGATAATCTTTCCGGTCCAGATACAGAGCCCCCAGATTGCTGACGGCAACGACGGCATTGGGATGCTCCGGGCCTAAAGATTTCTCGATGATCTGCAAGGACCGCTGGTATAGGGGCAGGGCCTGCTCGTCGGAGCCCATAACCTGATACAGCATGGCCAGATTGTTGAGGCTGTTGGCGGTATCGGGGTGCGTCGGCCCCAGGACCTTTTTCCTGATCTTCAGGGCCCGCCGGTACAGGGGCAGGGCCTGATCGTAGGCGCCCAGGTCCTTGTACAGTACCGCCAGGTTGTTGAGGCTGCTGGCGGTGTCAGGGTGCTCCGGGCCCACCGCCTTTTCATGTATTTTCAGAGCCCGCTGTTGCAGGGGCAGGGCCTGGTCATAGGCGCCCAAATCCTCGTACAGCACGGCCAGGCTGCTGAGGCTGATGGCGATGGCGGGGTGTTCCGGCCCCAGGGCCTTCTCCCGGAACGCCAGGGCCCGCTGGTACAGGGGCAGGGCCTTTTCATAAGCGCCCATGGCCTGATACAGCCTGGCCAGGTTGTTGAGCCCGGTGGCAGTCTCCGGGTGCTCCGGGCCCAAGGCCTTTTCATAGATGCCTAGCGCCCGCTGGTATAAGGGCAGGGCTTGGTCATAGGCACCCAAAGTCTCATACATCCCGGCCAGATTGTTGAGTCCGGATGCGGTGTCCGGGTGCCAAGGCCCCAGGGCCTTTTCCCTGATCTGCAGAGCCCGCTGGTACAGGGGCAGGGCCTGGTCATAGGCACCCTGAGCCTCATAGAGTGCTGCCAGATTGTTGAGGCTGACCGCGGTGTCCGGGTGTTCCGGCCCCAGGGCCTTTTCCAGGATCTTCAGGGCCCGCTGGAACCGGGGCAAGGCCTGGTCGTAAGCGCCCAGAGCCTTGTACTGCAGGGCCAGGTTGTTGAGGCTGGTGGCGGTGCGCGGGTGCTCCGGGCCAAGGGCTTTTTCCACGATCTGTAAGGACCGCTGGTAAAGGGGCACAGCCTTGGCATAGGCGCCCTGATCCACATACAGCCCGGCCAGGTTGCTGAGGCTGACGGCGGTGGCGGGGTGTTCCGGCCCCAGGACTTTTTCCCTGATTGCTAAGGCCTGCTGGAACAGGGGTAGGGCCTGGCCGTAAGCGCCCATGCTCTGATAGAGCGTGGCCAGGTTGTTGAGGCTGACGCTGGTGTCGGGGTGCTCCGGCCCCAGGGCCTTTTCCCTGATCTTCAGGGCCCTCTGGTAGAGGGGCAGGGCCTGGTCATAGATAGCCATGGCCCAATAGAGCGCAGCCAGATTGTTAAGGCTGTTGGCGGTGTCTATGTGTTCCAGCCCCAGGGCCTTTTCCCTGATCTTCAGGGTCCGCTGGTAGAGGGGCAGGGCCTGATCGAAGGCCCCCATAGCCTGATACAGCCCAGCCAGGTTGTTGAGGCTGGTGCAGGTGTCGGGATGCTCCGGACCCAGGGCCTTTTCATAAATTTCTAAAGCGCGCTGCTGCAGCGGCAGGGCCTCTTGATAGCGTCTGGCCTGATACAACTCCACTGCTTGTTGGTTTAACCTTCGGGCTTCCTCTTCGGGAGTTCCCTCTCCCCCTGCCGGGGCGGCCAGGAGAACCATCAGCAATAACACCAACCACAGCGGCCAGCCTCTTGGCATGACAGACCTCCCGGCGTTCCCGGACCAGGGCCGGAGACGCACTGAGACTTTTGGATGGGGCTATTGTGACACAAGCTGCCTGGACTTGGCAATCACCACTTCAGGGGTGATCCCATCCCGGCAGCCGCTGTCTCACCAAAGATGGCCGTTCAGGTGGTTGATGGGCATGGGGTCCGCAAGCTTGTCAGTGCAACCCTCCACTGACAAAGAATATATACGTATCACCCCAAAATGCTGGGAAAAAACTCTGCCAGATACAGCTTGCCACTAGCAAATAAAAAGATGATTGACGAAAGATAGGTTTCATGGTCATCATCTACCTGTTTTTTCTGAGGAAAAGGAGGTAGTGATGGCCATTGAGCATGTTCTTCAAGAGAAATTTGTAGACCTCCAGCCGTTCAACCCACCTGAGAGTCCGGATCAAGAGACGGACGCGTTAACCCCCAGGAAGAATCCCCTCATCGAAAAGTGGTTAGGGCAGTTGGCCGAAAAGGGGCTGTTTGGGCGGCCGTACGTCAAGGACTATTTGTACGGCCTGAAGCGCCGCAATTGCCGGCCCAGCACCATACGCAGCTACGGTTCGACGCTGCTGCTCTTTTTATCCTACCTGAAGGAGAGGGGCCGGGTTTCCCTGGAAACCACTACCAGAGAGGATTTGAGCAGCTTTATCGAA
>JAHIKF010000085.1 GCA_018897875.1 Pseudomonadota bacterium
CCGGTCCCGGCTGTTCGACCTGAAACAGCAGGAACAGCAGCAGCAGATCGCCCAGGAACGCCGGAGCCAGGTGGGCACCGGAGATCGGAGCGAGCGCATCCGCACCTACAATTTCCCCCAGGGTCGGATCACCGACCACCGCATCGGCCTGACCCTCTACAAGCTGGAGGACAGGCTGGACGGGGAACTGGACGAACTCCTCCAGGGTTTGATCGCCTATTACCGGACCCGGGCCCTGGCACAGGCGTAAATGGCCGTCCCCCAGGCATCCTGGACCATCCTGGCAACCCTCAGGTGGACCGCCGACTATTTCCGCACCAAAGGGGTCTCGGAAGCCAGGGCCTCCGCCGAAATTCTCCTGGCCCACACCTTAGGCGTCAGCCGCCTGGACCTCTATCTGCGCTACGATCAGCCCCTCAACCCCGAAGAACTGGCCCGCTTCAAGGCCCTCATGGTCCGGCGCCGGGAAGGCGAACCTGTAGCCTATCTCACCGGACACCGGGAGTTCTGGTCCCTGGATATCCGGGTGACCCCGGCGGTGCTGATCCCCCGCCCTGAAACCGAGACGCTGGTGGCCGCGGCCTTGGAAGCGGCGGAGTCTGTAGGGGCGGGTTTGAAGCTCGCCCCTGCCCTGGAACAGCATCCTAAAACCCAAAACCTAAAACCTAAAACCTCGCCCCTCTGGGGCGTTGAGGTTGGCGTCGGCAGCGGCGCGGTGGTCATCGCCTTGGCCAAGGAACTGGACCGGATGGCCTGGGTGGGCCTGGACCGCTCCGGCGCCGCCCTGGCCGTGGCTCGGGACAATGCCCGGCGGCATGGCGTGGCCCATCGGGTCCATTTTCTCCAGGCCGACCTGCTGGCGGGGCTCAAGCCCTTCGCGGCTTTTGCCTTGCTGGTGGCCAACCTGCCTTATGTGCCCCGGGCAGAGTGGGAACGGCTGCCCCGGGAGATCAAGACGTTTGAACCCCCCGGGGCCCTGTTGGGGGGCGAAGACGGCTTGGACCTGATCCGGCCTTTGATCCGGCAGGCGCAACAGTATGTCAAGGGGGGAGGATGGGTGCTCCTGGAAGTCGGGGACCAGCAGGCGCCGCAGGTAGCGGCTTTAGTGGAAGAAACCGGGGCCTATGACCGGATAGAGACCATCAAAGATTTTAGCGGCATGGAGCGGGTGGTGCGGGCCCGGCGCCTGGACGGAACCGGCTAAAAAGTCTTTACACTCTTCAGCATAATACTCATTTCTTCATTGCTGTTTCTTCTGGAATAGGGGTAGCGCGGATCGTTATCGTAACCTCTCCAGCCTTCCCCGGAGTCAAGCTTGAGGCGCTCTGCCCTGCCGGCATCATCCTTCGACTCGAACAAGACCCCGGCGCAGCCTGACAATAACACTGTCGCCGCCAAGGCCCACGCCAGCCACCGCTTAATTCCCCGGCTTTTCAAGCCCGTACCCTCGAAAGACTCATAGTATCTCAAACATTGGTTGAGTAAGAAGATGGCATATTATTAAAGAAAAATAGATTATTTTTTACACCTTATGCTTATTAGACCGTTTTTGTCAAGTAAATATTACGCCGGATTCGCTCTCTGGTGTCATCTTCCCCGATTGTCCCGGTGCTGGTCCCACCAAAACTGCCGGCCCGGCTCTACAAGTCTTTGGGGCCGATGATGCGCCCGGCCACTGCCGAGGCCGCGGCTACTGCCGGGCTGGCCAGGTAGACCTTGGATTGCGTATGCCCCATGCGGCCGACGAAATTACGGTTGGTGGTGGCGATGGCCGTCTCTCCCGGGCCCAGGATGCCCATGTGCCCGCCCAGGCAGGGTCCGCAGGTGGGCGGGCTGATCACCGCCCCGGCATCCATGAAGATGGTCATCAGGCCCTCGTCCATGGCCTGGCGATAGACCAGGGGCGTGGCGGGGATGACGATGAGGCGCACTCCTTTGGCCGCCCGGCGGCCTTTGAGGACCTTGGCGGCCAGACGCAGGTCGTCGATTCGCCCGTTGGTGCAGGAGCCGATCACCGCCTGATCGATGGGTACGTCCCCCACCCGGGAAACCGGCACCACGTTGCCGGGCGAAGACGGGCAGGCCACCTGGGGTTCCAGGCCGCTGACCTCGTAGGTCCGCTCGAAGAGGTAGGACGCCCCCGGGTCGCTGCCGTACAGGGTGAAGGGTCTCAGGGTCCGGCCCTTGACATAGTCCAGGGTGATTTCATCCGGGGCCATGATGCCGTTCTTGGCCCCGGCTTCCACGGCCATGTTGGCCATGGAAAATCGGTCCGCCATGGGGAGCATTGCGATGGCCTCGCCGGTGAACTCCATGGCCAGATACCGGGCCCCGTCCACCCCGATGTCGCCGATGGTGTGGAGGATCAGGTCTTTGCCGGTGAGCCATTCCGGCAGGGCGCCGGTATAAATTAGGCGGATGGATTCCGGCACCTTGAACCAGCACTCGCCGGTGGCCATGACCGCGGCCAGGTCGGTGGACCCGACGCCGGTGGCAAAAGCCCCCAGGGCCCCATAGGTGCAGGTGTGGCTGTCGGCGCCGATGATGACGTCCCCGGGCCCCACAATCCCCTGTTCCGGGAGCAGGGCATGCTCCACCCCCATGTCGCCGCCGTCGTAAAAATGGGTCAGGTCCTGCTCCCGGGCAAAGTTTCGCAGTTGCTGACACTGGATGGCGGAAGCGATATCTTTGTTGGGGGCGAAGTGGTCGCAGACCAGGACGACGCGTTCCCGGTCAAAAACCTTTTTAGCCCCCACTTTATAAAAATCCTTGATGGCCAGGGGCGCGGTGATGTCGTTGCCCAGGGCGATATCCACCCGGGCCATGATCAGCTCGCCGGGTTCGACATAGTCTTTGCCGCAGTGAGCGGCCAGAATTTGTTGGGTTATGGTTTGAGGTTTGGCCATTGGTAACTCCATGAAGTAGCGATTAGCTGTTAGCCGTTAGCCGTTAGCCTTTTTCGCTTGGTATTTTATTATGATATTAATCTGTTTTTATATCCTTAAAATTGGATGATACACATCGTGCCTTGATTTTTTCTAGCCCAAAATTCCTCTTGGGAACAGGAAAGAAAAATCTCCCCCAGGATGGAAATGAGGGTGGGGTTCCCCACCCTCATCCCCTGATAGCTAATAGCTAACTGCTAATTGCTAACTGCTAACTGCTAACCGGCTTAGGCCCCTTGACCGCTCCCGTCTCCTTAATGAAGTGGAGCCGGTTGAGGCCGTTGATAAAGGCCCGGGCGCTGGCGGTGATTATGTCCGGGTCCACGCCCTGGCCGGTGACCACGCGGCCGCCCTCTTCCAGGCGCACCGTCACCTCACCCTGGGCATCGGTGCCGCCGGTGATGGAACTCACCGCAAACTTGAGCAGGATGCACTTGGACCCGGCCAGGTGGGTGATGGCCTTGTAGGTGGCGTCAATGGGGCCGTCCCCGAGCACCGAGTAGGGGCCGGCAAGTTGGCCGCCGACCTCCATTTTGACGTTGGCCGAAGGCCTGGCCATGGTCCCGGCGAGCACCACGAGTTCCACCAGCTTGAAGTGTTCCGGCACCGACTTATAGATAACCTCGGTCTCCACCAGGCTGGTCAGGTCCTCGTCGAACACGGTCTTTTTGCGGTCCGCCAGGCTCTTAAAGCGGGTAAAGACCCGGTTCAGTTCTTCATCGTTCAGGTAGAAGCCCATCTCCCGGAGCTTGTTCTTGAAGGCGTGGCGGCCCGAGAGTTTCCCCAGGGGCATCGTGCTCTTCTTGATGCCCACGCTGCTAGGGGTCATGATTTCAAAGGTGCTGGCCTCCTTAAGCACCCCGTCCTGGTGAATCCCGGACTCATGGGCAAAGGCGTTGGCGCCCACGATGGCCTTGTTGGGCTGCACCGGCACGCCGGACAGTTTGCTGGTCAGGCGGCTGGTGGGATAGATATACTGGGTCACGATGTCGGTGTAATAGTGCAGCAGGTCGCTCCGGGTGGCCAGGGACATCACCACCTCCTCCAGGGAGGCGTTCCCGGCCCGTTCCCCCAGGCCGTTGATGGTCACTTCCACCTGGCGCACCCCGTTACTGACTGCGGCCAGGGTGTTGGCCACGGCCAGCCCCAGGTCGTTGTGGCAGTGAACCGAGAGGATGGCCTTGTGGATATTGGGGATATGCTCCACCAGGTATTTGATCTTGGCCCCAAACTCCTCGGGGATGGCGTAGCCCACCGTATCCGGGAAATTCAGGGTGGTGGCCCCGGCCTCGATGACCGCGGTAAAAACCTGGACCACGTAATCCAGGTCGCTCCGGGAGGCGTCCATGGCCGAAAACTCCACGTTGGAAGTGTAGCGGCAGGCGTACTTCACCGCGGCCACCGCCATCTCCAGCACCTCTTCCCGGGACTTGCGCATCTGGTGCTTCAGATGGATGTCGGACGTGGAAATAAAGGTGTGGATCCGGGGATTGGTGGCCTCCTTGACGGCCTCCCAGCAGGCGTCGATGTCCTGGGCAAAAGCCCGGGCCAGGCCGGCGATCTGCGGTCCCCGGATTTCCCGGGCCACCGCCCGCACCGCCTCGAAATCCCCTTGGGAAGAAAAGGGGAAACCGGCCTCGATGACATCCACGTTGAGGAGTTCCAGGTGCCGGGCGATCTGCAGTTTTTCATCCACGTTGAGATTGGCGCCGGGGGTCTGTTCCCCGTCCCTCAGGGTCGTATCGAAGATAAAAACTTTATGTGCCATAGCAAAACCTTTTTATTTCTTATAGGGGCGATGCCCTCACCGCCCCTACGGTTAGGCAATTTATTCTCTGCTTTTATTCATCAGTTGGCGGCGCCGCGACAGCCCGCTCTGGATGAGCCGGCTCAAGTTTTGGGCTGCCATCGCATGAGCCGCGGCGGTCCAATGACCTTCTTTATAGTATAAGCGTTCGATAGATTGGCCCGAGTGGGCCAACAAGGGGGTCAAGGACCACAGCATCATGCCGTTGTCCGCCGCGATGCGCTGAATCGCCCGCTCATCGGGCGAGATGGTGCGGGTCCGGCGATAGTCCAGCACTTCCTGGGAGATGGGGATATAGCACATCATCAGTTCACCGCCGGCACGTTTCACTGCGGCGTTCAATTGTTTTACATAGATCCCGGTTAAAGGCTTATTGGCCGCGGTGGCATAGCCGCGGGCACTCCGGTCATATGATACCACCAAGCCGTTGGTGGCGTCAGGCCCGCTCTGGCGACCCCGGTTAATCAGCGCCTCGACTCCCGCCTGTTTGACTAAATTGGCCGCCTGGGACCAGGAAATCAGCCAGTTGTAACCGGGCAGGTGGCCCAGCATGGTTTTTATCCGATTGCATTTCAAAGGCTTAGCAGAGAGCTCACCCTGCTTGCCGATATTATAGTACGCTCCCTGGGCGTTGTCCTGAAAATCGTTGCAAAAAAACCCCAGGACGGTGAGGTCGGGATGAAATTTACGCCCCTTCGTTTGGAAACACTTCAAGGCATAATCGGTGCCCTTGCCGGGAGCCCCGGCGTTCATCACTTCCACGGATAGGCGGTCGGCGCGCAAGTCCTTCTCTACCTGGGCGGCAAAGGTCTGGTCATCATTGACGCCGAGCCCGTAGGTAAAAGAATCGCCCAGAAAGAGTACCCGGTAATCGGTCGGCTTCGCCTCCCGGTATTCCCGCTGGCTGCGCCATCCCAGAGAGTTATTACTGTAAGTAAAGTAAAACACTCCGGGGAAATTTTCCACCCCGTGTTGATAGGGTACCGGTATTTCCCCCAGTTCCGGGTGAAACGCAAACTGAATTGAGCCCACTCTCTGGGGGCTGATGTACCTCACGGCCACTTCGGCCACGGCAAAGGCCACCAGAAAACTCAGGAGCACGCCGATAATTCTCAAAAAAAGCTTCACCACCGCCATCCCATCCAGGACCGATTTGCCTGCTGGTTGCCCTCCCGGGAACCTGGGCCATAACCTGGCGGGCCGGCGCCCCCGCCTGCCCATGAACCGCCGAGAGCGGCTGTCCACCCTGAGGCGGCCGCTCCCCGGTTTTGGTCAATCTTTGCGGATATGGGGAAAAACCGTTCTGGGACAGGTCGTGGCGGTGCGGTCAATCAGGCCGGCTTTGGGCCTCTCCCCCGCCACCCAGGTCTAAACCCTGAGAACCGGTAAGCTTCGAGGGCGGGGTCTCATCTTCGCCTTTAGGCGTCAACGCCTCCCGGCGATGATACATAAAGGTGCTGATGGGCCCTGAGACCACATAAGCCGCCATGAGCAAAAACCCCATGATATTGGGTGCGGTGGCCACCACCACAAAGATCAAGACCAGGCCTACCAGGGTATGGAAAGGGTGACGCCGGAAAAGTTCCACTTTTTTGAAGCTGATGTACTTGATATTGCTCACCATGAGGAAGGACAGGACGTACATCATCCCCAGGATGAACTTTGAGCCCTGGGGAGCCATGTCGCCCAGTTCATGGTAAAACGCCACCGAAGCAGCCACCATCACGGCCGCGGCCGGGATGGGCAGGCCGTTGAAATAACGGGGGTCGAAAGAACCCTGCTGGACGTTGAAGCGGGCCAGCCTCAGGGCCCCGCAGACCACGAAGAGAAAGGCCGCGGCCCAGCCGAACTGCTTAAAATCCTTTAAGGCCCAGAGGTAGGTCATAATCCCCGGGGCCACCCCAAAGGCCACGAGATCGGCCAGGGAATCATACTGCACCCCGAAGCCGGAGGTGGTCTTGGTCATCCGGGCGACGCGCCCATCCAACCCATCCAGGATCATCGCAATCAGAATGGCCCAGGCCGCGGTGTAGAACCGGCCGTCCATAGAGGCCACAATGGCGTAGAATCCGGCGAACAGGTTCCCGGTGGTGATCAGGTTGGGCAGCAGGTAGACGCCCCGAAAGCGGCGCCGGTCCTTTTTTTTACGTTTGCGGCGGAAACTCATGCCACCTCCCGATGATGCTGCTCCCGGCTTTTACCCGATCACCGGTCTTAACCTCAATCTGACTGTCCCCCGGCAGGTAGAGATCCACCCGGGAGCCGAAACAAATCAGGCCCAACCGCTCCCCCCGGGCCAGATTATGCCCGGGTTTGACCATCGGGATGATGCGCCGGGCCAGGAGCCCGGCGATCTGGACCACCAGGACCCGCCGGCCCGCGGCATCTTCCAGCACCAGGGCCTGCTGTTCATTGCGGCTGGCCGCGTCCGGGCGCGACGCCGCCTTGTATTCACCGGCCCGGTGGCGCATTTCCGTCACGGTGCCCGCCACCGGGGACCGGTTCACGTGCACGTCAAAGACATTCATGAAGATCGCCACGTACCGGGCCGGGGTTTTGAGGAACTCGTTTTCGGCCACCTCGTCCACCCGGATCACCAAGCCGTCCGCCGGGGAGACGATGACTCCCGGCTCCGAAGGGATAGCCCTTTCCGGGTCCCGGAAAAAATAGGCGAAAAAACCGGCGGA
>JAHIKF010000086.1 GCA_018897875.1 Pseudomonadota bacterium
ATCTTCCATGTATAGCCTCCGAAATCAGAGCGGTTTTAAGGCCGGGCCCCTGGCCTGGTTAGTCCTGTTCCTGTCGGTAGGCCTGTTTACCGCCGCCTGTTCCGGCGACAAAAAGCCGCCCCTGCCCCCCTCGGTGCCGGTCCTGGTGGCCACGGTGACCGAGAAGACCGTGCCCGTGGAGCTGAAGGTCATCGGCAATGTCGAGGCCTACTCCACCGTGTCCATCAAGTCCCGCCTGGCAGGCCAGCTGGTCCAGGTCAATTTTAAGGAAGGCCAGGACGTGAAACAGGGCGAACTCCTCTTCGTTATTGACCCGCGCCCGTATGAGGCGGCTCTCAGACAGGTCGAGGCCAACCTGGCCCGGGATAAGGCCCTGGCCACCAAGGCCCAGGCCGACGCCGGGCGCTACGCCGAGTTGATCCGGAAACAGTTCGTCAGCCAGCAGGATTACGACCAGGCCAAGGCCACCGCCGAGTCCCTGGGCGCCACGGTCAACGCCGGCCAAGTGGCGGTGCAAAACGCCAGGCTCAATCTCAGTTATTGTTATATCAAGGCCCCCATCAGCGGCCGCACCGGCAGCCTCATCGCCCATCAGGGCAACATGATCAAGGACAACGCCGACACCGCCATGTTGGTCATCAACCAGATCCAGCCCATCTATGTATCGTTTGCCATCCCGGAACAAAACCTGGCGGCGGTCCGGAAATTCATGGCGGCAGAAAAAATTAAGGTGGAGGCCGTCATCGCCGGGCAGGAGAACAACCCCGAGGTCGGGATCCTCAGCTTTATCGACAACACCGTGGACAAAACCACGGGGACCATACTGTGCAAAGCCACCTTCACCAACGAGTCCAAGCGCCTGTGGCCGGGGCTGTTCGTCAACGTGGTGGTGCAGCTCTCAACCCAGCCCAACGCTATTCTGGTCTCTTCCCAGGCCGTTCAGACGAGCCAGGCAGGGCAGATTGTCTTCGTGGTGAAGCCCGACCTGACCGTAGAGATTCGCCCCGTGGAAGTGGGGCGTCCCATCGACGGCGACATCATCATCACCAAGGGGCTCAAGCCCGGGGAACGGGTCGTGACCGACGGCCAGCTCCGGCTGGTGTCGGGAGCCAAGGTGGAAATCAAAACCGGGCTCTAAACGTCCCGGAGCGGCCCTATGCACTTCACCGAGCTCTTCATCCGCCGGCCGGTCATGACCACCCTAATCATGCTGGCCATCCTGCTTTTCGGGGCCATGAGCTATCGCTACCTCCCGGTGAGCGATCTGCCCAACGTCGATTTCCCCACCATCCTGGTGACCGCCAATCTCCCCGGGGCCTCCTCCGAGACCATGGCCTCCGCGGTGGCCACCCCCCTGGAGCGCCAGTTCTCCACCATCGCCGGTCTGGACTCCATGAACTCCAGCAACGCCATGGGACTCACCCAGATCACGCTGCAGTTCAACCTGAGCCGCAACCTGGATGCCGCGGCCCAGGACGTCCAGGCGGCCATCGGCAAGGCCTCCAAGCAGTTGCCCCCGGACCTGCCCACCCCGCCGGTATACCAGAAGGTGAACCCCGCGGATCAGCCCGTTCTCTACCTGGCGGTGACCTCCGAGACCCTGCCCCTGTCCACCGTCAACGAGTACGCCGACACCCTCATGGCCCAGCGCATCTCCATGATCAACGGGGTGGCCCAGGTCCAGGTCTTCGGGGAGCAGAAATTCGCGGTGCGCGTCCAACTGGACCCCAAGGCCCTGGCCAGCCGGGGCCTGGGGATCAACGAGGTGGCCGAGGCGGTCAAGAAGGAAAACGTCAACCTGCCCACCGGGACCCTTTACGGCGCCCACCAAGCCTTCACGGTCCAGGCCACCGGGCAGCTCACCACCGCGGCGGCCTACCGGCCCCTCATCGTGGCCTACCGCGGCGGCCAACCCGTGCGCCTGTCGGACCTGGGGCAGGTCATCAACAGCGTCTCCAACGACAAAGCCGCCTCCTGGTACAAGACTTCCCGGGCCATCGTCCTGGCCATTCAGCGCCAGCCGGGCACCAACACCATCGAGGTAGTGGACTCCATCAATAAGTTGCTGCCCAGCATCCGGAACCAGATCCCCGCCTCGGTTAACATCGTCACCCTGTACGACCGCTCCGTCACCATCCGGGAATCGGTGCATGACGTCCAGTTCACCCTGCTCCTGGCCCTGGGGCTGGTGGTCATGGTGATCTTCCTCTTTCTGCGGAATGTCTCGGCCACCGTCATCCCCAGCCTGGCGTTGCCCATGTCCATCGTCGGGACCTTCTCGGTCATGTACCTGCTGAATTACAGCCTGGACAACCTCTCCTTGATGGCCTTGATCCTGTGCGTCGGGTTCGTGGTGGACGACGCCATCGTGGTGCTGGAAAATATCATCCGGCACATGGAGATGGGGGAGGCGCCGTTCGAGGCGGCCATCAACGGCTCCCGGGAGATCGGCTTCACCATCCTCTCCATGACCCTGTCCCTGGCCGCGGTGTTTATCCCGGTGTTCTTTCTGGGCGGTATCTTAGGGAGGCTGCTCCACGAATTCGCGGTGACCATCGCCGCGGCCATCCTGGTGTCCGGCTTTGTGTCCCTGACCCTTACCCCCATGCTGTGCAGCCGATTCTTGCGGCCGCCCCGGGAGGAGCACCACGGCCGCCTCTACAACCTGACCGAGCGCTTTTTCCAGGGGATGCTCCACCTCTATGACCGGACCCTGACCGGGGTGCTCCGGCACCAGCGATTTACCATGATTATTTCCGTCCTGCTCCTGGTGGTCACCCTCTTCCTGCTGGGAATTATTCCCAAAGGGTTTCTCCCCAGCGAGGACACGGGTTCGGTTTTTACCTTCACTGAAGCGGCCCAGGGCATCTCATTCGACGCCATGGTCAAGGAGCAGCAGGCACTGATGGCCATCGTGGCCAAGAACCCTTACGTGCAACACTTTTTCTCCAGCGTCGGGGCTTCTCGCCACAGTTTGGCGGGCAACACCGGCCGCATATTTATCCGTCTCATTCCCCGGAACCAGCGCCCGGGAGTGGAAGAAATTATTCAGCAATTGCGGCCCCAGTTGTCCACGGTGCCGGGCATCCGGGCCTTCATGCAGAACCTGCCTCCCATCCGCCTGGGCGGCGTGCTCACCAAAAGCCTGTACCAGTTGACCCTCCAGAGCCCGGACATCAAGGACCTGTACCAGTATGCCCCCCTGCTGGAGAACAAGATGCGCACCCTGCCGGGGCTCATCGACGTGACCAGCGACCTGCAGATCAAAAACCCCCAGGTCAACGTCGAGATCAACCGGGACAAGGCGGCTGCCCTGGGGGTCACGGCCCATCAGGTCGAGGACGCCCTCTACTACGCCTACGGCTCCCGGCAGATTTCCACCATTTACGCCCCCACCAACGAATACGACGTCATCATGGAGCTTCAGCCCCGCTACCAGGCGGACCCCGCGGCCCTGCAGTGGCTCTATATCCGCTCCAGCAAAGGCCAGCTGGTGCCCCTGGACGCGGTGGCTTCCCTGAGCCGGACCCTGGGACCCTTGACCATCAACCACTCAGGCCAGCTGCCGGCGGTGACCATCTCCTTCAACCTCAAGCCGGGCGCGGCCCTGGGCGACGCGGTGGCCGCAGTGGACAAGCTGGCCCGGCAGATGTTGCCCGCCACCATCACCACCAACTTCCAGGGCGCGGCCCAGGCCTTCCAGGCCTCCATGCAGGGCTTGTGGCTCCTGTTGATCATGTCCATCCTGGTGATCTACCTGATCCTGGGTATTTTGTACGAGAGCTTTATTCACCCGCTGACTATATTGTCGGGGCTGCCGTCCGCCGGGGTGGGGGCCTTGCTGGCCTTGATGCTCTTCGGCATGGACCTGAACATCTACGCCTTTGTGGGGGTGATCATGCTGGTGGGGATCGTCAAGAAAAACGCCATCATGATGATCGACTTCGCCCTGGACGCCCAGCGCACCGAGGGCCTGAGCCCCCGGGAGGCGATTTACTCCGGGGCCTTGGTCCGCTTCCGGCCCATCATGATGACGTCCATGGCGGCCCTCATGGGGTCCCTGCCCATCGCCCTGGGCTTCGGGGCCGGGGCCGAAGCCCGCCAGCCCTTAGGAGTGGCGGTGGTGGGCGGCCTCCTGGTCTCCCAGCTCCTCACCCTCTACATCACCCCGGTCTTTTACCTCTATATGGAAGCCTTCCAGAAAAAGTTGGGCAGTTGGTTCGGGCGGAAGGGAGAAACATTAACCGCCGAGGAACGCCGATAAGCGCGTTTATAGCGTTTGCCAGAAGTTTTTGCCGTTATGGGAAGCCTTCTAATCCCCCCTAACCCCCCTTTAGAAAAGGGGGGAACTACAAGGAATTGCTGTTAAAGTCCCCCTTTGAAAAAGGGGGATTTAGGGGGATTTGAAAATCAGCAATCGGAAAGAACTTTTGGCAACCGCTATAAACCGTAGGGCGGGAAAGCGAAACGCATCCCGCCTTTGGCAGTGTGCCGGGCATGCACAACAGCTCGGAGGTGAGAGTCCTCTACCCAACCTGATGGAGGTGAAGGGTTAGCGAAGCGCAAGGGCGTCATCGTGAGGTGGGGTCTGAAGGAAGCGTGGAGCAAAACCGTGACCTGACGAACA
>JAHIKF010000011.1 GCA_018897875.1 Pseudomonadota bacterium
GGCCAGAAACTCCAAAGGATAATGCGCCTTGAGATAGGCGGTCTGATAGGCCACCAGGGCATAGGCGGCGCTGTGGGATTTGTTGAAGCCGTAGCCCGCAAACTTTTCGATGAGGGTGAAAAGCTCCACCGCTTTGCCCTTGGGCACCGCCTGGGCCACGGCCCCGGAGACAAAACGGTCCCGCTGGGCCGCCATCACCGCCTGGTCTTTCTTACCCATGGCCCGGCGCAGCAGGTCGGCTTCCGCCAGGGAAAAGCCGGACACCGCCGCAGCGATCTGCATCACCTGTTCCTGGTAGAGGATGACCCCGTAAGTTTCTTTGAGGATGGGCGAAAGTGTAGGCAGCGGGTATTCCACCTTGCTTTCGCCGTGCTTGCGGCGCACATAGTCATCGTGCATGCCGCTTTCCATGGGCCCCGGGCGATAGAGGGCCACCAGGGCGATGATGTCTTCAAAGACCGAGGGCTTGAGGCGCACCATGAGAGAGCGCATGCCCGCACTCTCCAACTGGAACACCCCCGCGGTGTTGGCCGCCTGGAGGAGGGCAAAGGTGGCCGGGTCATCCAGGGCAATGCTGTGGATGTCGAAGTCGGCATCATGACTGCGGCGAATCAGGCGCACCGCCTGGTCGATCACTGTCAGGGTGCGCAGGCCCAGGAAATCGAACTTTACCAGGCCCACCTTCTCCACCCCTTTCATGTCGAACTGGGTAACCTGTTCGCCCTTGCTACCCTTGTAGAGGGGCAGGTACTCGATCAAGGGCCGGTCGGCGATGACCACCGCGGAGGCGTGAGTGGAGGCGTGGCGGGGGAGGCCCTCTAAAACCTCGGCAACGGCGAGGATGTCGGCCACCATGGGGTTGGTGTCCCGTAGCTCCCGCAGGCGCGGCTCCAGGGCCAGGGACTGCTCCAGGGTGACGTTGAGCTTTTCCGGCACCAATTTGGCGATCTTGTCCACTTCGGGGTATGGCGCTTCCAGGGCCCGGCCCACGTCCCGGATCACCTGCCGGGTCTTCATGCTCCCGAAGGTGGTGATGTGGGCCACGTTCGGCCAGCCGTAGGTCTTGGAGACGTATTCGATGATCTCTCCCCGGCGCTCGTAGCAGAAGTCCACGTCAATGTCTGGAGGGCTGACTCTTTCGGGATTGAGGAAGCGCTCGAAAAACAGGCCATAGGGCAGGGGGTCCAGGTCGGTGATCTTCAGGGCATAGGCCACCAGGCTCCCGGCGGCAGACCCCCGGCCGGGCCCCACGGGTATCTGGCGCTGCCGGGCGAAATTGATGATGTCGGCCACCACCAGGAAGTAGCCGGCATACCCCATCTGCACCAGGATGTTGGTCTCGTATTCCAGGCGCTGCCAGTAATCCGCCTCCGGAGGCCGGAAATGATGGGCGGGAGCCGCCAGGCGCTCTTTGAGCCCCTCCCGGGCCAGCCGGGTCATGAGGGACTCCATGCTGTCCCCGTCGGTGGCGGGGAAGGCCGGAAAATGGTAGGTGCCCAGCTCCAGGGCGACATCGCAGCGGGCCGCAATCTCCACCGAGGCCGCCAACACCTCGGGGTAAGGGAAGATGCGGGCCATCTCCGCCGGACTCTTGAAATAAAGCTGGTCCGTCTGGAACTTCATGCGCCCCGAGGTGTTCACGGTCTTGCCGGTCTGGATGCACAACAGGACGTCGTGGGCCCGGGCGTCTTCGGACTTCAAATAGTGCACGTCGTTGGTGGCCACCACGGGCAGACCCCAGCGGGGCCCCAGTTCCAGCAAGGCCTCGTTGACCTTGAGCTGCTCCGGCAGGTTGTTGGCCTGGACCTCCAGGTAGAACCGGCCCGGAAAGATCTCGGCGTACTCCCGGGCGTTCGCCTCGGCGGCGGCGGGGTCGTCGTTGAGGAGTTCCGGCGCCACCACGCCGTGGAGGCAGGAGGACAGGGCGATGAGGCCCCCGTTCAACTCCTGAAGCAGCTCCTTGTCCACCCGGGGCCGGTAATAGAACCCTTCCTGGTGGGCCCGGGTGACCAGCCGGATGAGGTTGTGGTAGCCCTCCAGGTTTTTCGCCAGGACCACCAGGTGGCGGTTATCCCCCTTGCCCGTCTTTTCCTGGCGGGAGCCGGGCGCCACGTAGAGCTCGCACCCCAGCAGGGGTTTGATCCCCGCAGCCTTGGCCTTCTGATAGAAATCCAGGACCCCGAACATGGAGCCGTGGTCGGTGATGGCCACCGCCGGCATGCCGTAAGCCTGGGCCTGGGCCAGCAGGTCTTTCACCCTGATGGCCCCGTCCAACAGGCTATAGGCGGTGTGGACATGGAGATGGACGAATTCCGGGGTAGCCATGGGTCGCACCGCGCTTTACCTCTCGTTGAAATAACCTCAAGCCCATATTAACCCGAAACGCCGGGCCGGGGCAAGAAGGAAGATTTTTATAATAAAACTGAACGATTAAAGCAGGTTAAGAGGATTGGCGCACCCAGGACTGGAATGGTCAAGATTTGACCGGACAACCTCTCCATCAAGGCATAATATCATCGGACAAAAAAGGATTCTGGAAATCCACCCACAAAAGGTTAATTTCGCTATCCAGATAATATCCGGATTTTTCGTTTATCTGAGGATAATTGTCTAACCTGGCAAGATATTGCCTCCCCCATAAAAACGGGACGCCAAGCCGGGGAGGGGGGCGGCTCGCACCCACCCCCGGATAAACCCGCCGTGTCACGAGGTTAGTCTAAGTCAGCTATTTGGTAGTATATATACTACCAAATAGCCTACTTATCATTTAGAAGCATTTTAAATATCTAGTAGTATATATACTACTAGATAGCACATGAATATGCCTAGTTACACATTCACGCTGCACACGTGCACACTCAAACTATGCGGCTATCGCGAGTGTGTGCTAGCGCATGCGTGAGCTATGTTTGCGCACACACTATACCTTCTCTATCTATCGGTGATCCTATGAAATTTTCGCTTGCACCTTACGGTGTTATGTAGTATATATACTACATAACAGGGCATAGGAGGGACTCTTGACATGGCCCAAACTAGGTTAAGCATCGCCAAAGCGGATATTGTGAAGCATTTTGAGAGCCTCCCTATACGAGTTTTCCAGCGATCTCAGATAGACATCATTTTAGCAGAGGAGAGAGGGTTTTGGCGGCTCAGCGAGTCTCTGACGGTCCATAAATTTATCGAGTTTTTAATAGATAAGACGGAGCTACGGGATGTAAGGTTGGAGTTTCCTTCTCGAACCATCGTTAGGTATACATGGGGCGAGGTGCCGCTATATGAGGTTGTGTTGTCACTTAAGCCTGAGTCCTATTTCACTCACTATACTGCCATATATTTGCATGATCTAACAGAGCAGGTTCCCAAGACGATATATTTAAATTTTGAGCAGGTCCCCAAGCGCTACAGTGATACAATGACCCTCGTTCAAGATCGAATCGAGGCTGTGTTTAAACGTCCGATGAGGACATCAAACAACATAGCCATATATAAGGATCATAAAATATGCATACTAAATGGTATGTATACTGGGCAATTAGGCGTTATCCCTTTCCAGGGACCCGAGGGAGAGAAGATTCGTGTTACTGATTTAGAGAGAACCCTTATAGATATAGTAGTAAGGCCAGGTTACGCGGGAGGGGTATTTGAGGTCTTAAATGCCTATAAATTAGCCAAAGACAAAGTTTCTATAAACAGGTTAGCAGCTAAATTGAAAAAACTTGACTATATTTACCCCTATCATCAAGCCATAGGATTTTATCTAGAGAGGGCCGGATATAAAAAGTCATCGATAGAGTTAATGAATAAGTTCGAGATTAAATATGATTATTATCTAACTCACCAAATGATAGGTCCAGACTATTCTCCAAAATGGCGGTTATTTTTCCCAAAGGATCTTTAGCGGTTGGCATATTTCTAAAACATAGTCGAAGTAAAAATCGAAATCATTTAAATCTGTGTCTGCCCTCACTGTAGCCTGCACAGCTGTGAAATCATGACGGTGATATTCTCTATACTCCTCTATTTTTCCGATCAAAGCTATTGGAACCTTTTTAGCATTAAAGATATTATTTATTAATTCAATATTTTTTATCTGTTGTCAGGTCTATCTTGAAATGCTCTGCTATCATATAAATGTCAAAAAAATCTCGGGCTCTCGCCGAGCGCGATGGTGACTGGACCGTCTCAGCATATTCTGGCATCTGTTGACAAATAGCCCTAAGCTTTTCAATGGCGATCATCTCAGGCGTGTAAACATAAATAGTGTAATCATCCAGCTCATATCTCTGTTTTGGAACGCAATATTCATATTTGCTAATATCGATTTTAAAAACCTTTTTCTGACTAAGAGGCAGATTTACTTCAACAGCATGTACTTGTAAGTCTCTTAGATTACCAAAAAATTGATCATACTTTTCTGATTCTATTATCTTAAACTCGACTCTGTAGCCGCCCCAAAAGGCCGCCATCTCATGACTAAGCATGTGTTCTGGCGGCCTTATGGTGAAATTTATGTCAAACACCTCAAAACCTTCAGATCTAAAGGTGATTTGTAAAGCCTTTTCGATTTTGCCCTTAATAGTATCGAGATCTTCTTCAAATTCACCGTCCATGGAGAAGTCAAGGTCAACTGAAGCCCGACAAGGAGTTTTATGAACCAAATCTATGGCATTGCCTCCTTTCAGGGCTAATCGCTCCATCAAATAATCATCGGAGAACATCGCAATAATTCCCAGCCTCTTGATCTGCTCAAGCTTGAACAGTGGATCAATTGGTTCGGCCGTCTTCTTTGGTGCCCCTTTTTTCTTCAATTTTCAGGCCATCCTTGTTGGTGAAAATATTTCTTCTGGAAAAATTTTATAGGGCGGCTAAGGTATAATTTGCCCGCGCCCCGAAGGAAGTGGGGGAACTCCTGCTCAATTGAGGCCCACCGCCCATAGGCCGCACCCCAAATGAAAGCCGCAAATGCCTCATTTCTTGGGAGGGTCCCGGCCCAATCATGCCAGGCTGGACCGATCGCGCATCCCCTGCTCAATCTCCGCCACCACTTTGCGGGCCGCGGCCACCGGGTCGGCCGCCAACCGGATGGGGCGTCCCACCACAATATAATCGGCCCCGGCTTTGATGGCCTCATAAGGGGTCATGACCCGCTGCTGATCATCTCCCGGCACCGCGGCCCAGGCCGGCCGGATGGCCGGACAGACCACCAGGAACTCCGGCCCGCAGGCGGCTTTAACGGCGCGGGCTTCCATACCGGCGCACACGACCCCGTCACACCCGGCGGCCTGGGCGAGCCTGGCCCGGAGCAGCACCAGTTGGCTGGGGTCTTTGGCATACCGGGAGGCAATGCCCAAGGCCTCCAGGTCATCCGGCCCGAGATGGGTGAGGACCGTGACCCCCAAGACCTTAACCCGATTTTTCAAGGAGGCCACCGCCGCCTGGAGCATTTTGCGCCCCTGGTCCACGTGGACCGTGGCCAATTTGGCGCCTTGCATGATCTTGGCCTGAGCGCTGGTTACCGTGGCCGGGATGTCGTGAAATTTTAAATCCAGGAAATAATCCACCCGGGCCGTTTCAGTTAAAAACTGCAGGAAAGCCGGCCCCTCGGCCACAAAGAGCTCCAATCCCACCTTGAAGAGCCCGACGTGATCCTTCAGCAGGGAGATAAATCTCTCGGCTTCCGTCTTATTGGGTACATCCAGCGGGAAAATCAGGCGCTCCCTGGGTTGCATACCAAACCTCTAACTTCTAAATTTCACAAACTTTAACCGCTTTTCCGGCTTTAAGTCAAGCGGCAACTCCTCGCCTCTGCCGCCAACCCGCTTCGATCCCTCCCTGGTAACCCCGTCAATCCCATCTTAGTCACGATTGCAGCTCCGGGCTTTTTATCCAGGGCCGCGCCTCTGGGTCACTCAAAATGACCCACGCCCCCGAGCCGGTGTTTCTTGACAGGAGGGCTGCAAGATAATAATATGAAACATTTGGTTAAAACAGTCAGGGGGCTGGTCGGCGCCGGTTCCCCCCAGCCATCCAGGAGGCCAAGACATGAGGCAAGCAGGCGTGATCCGGTATCTGGTGGTGGCAGCTCTCCTGCTGCTCCTTGCGGCCTGTGGCCAGTTCCCCGGCTTGCGCACGCCCATGCCGCCTCCGCCGGCCGAGACCCCACCCGGCGCCGCGGCGCCGGCCCCAGCCCAGGCCCCGGCTCCCGCCCCGGACCTGGCCCAACAGGTACAAAACCTGGAGGCCCAAGTGCAGCAGCTGGAAAGCCGCTTGGCGGACCTGGAAGGCCGCAAGAGGGCCCCGGCGGCTCCCAAGGAGCGCGCCGTCCCGGCCTCTCCCACCGCGCCCTCCCCCAAGCCTGCGGTCTCCAGCGCCGCGGCCGACAAACATTATACCGAAGGCATGCGCCTCTACCATGCCAAGAAATACGGCGACGCCCGGCACCAGCTGTACCAATACCTGAAGAACCAGCCCCGGGGCCCCAGGGCCCCGGAAGCCCGCTACTACCTGGCGGACAGCTTTTACCAGGAGGGCAAGTTCCGGGAAGCCGGGGTGGAGTTCAACAAGCTACGGCTCCAGTCTCCCCAGAGCATTTTGGCCCCCGCCGGTCTCCTGCGCCAGGCCCTGTGCTATAAAAACCAGCAGCAACTGGGCACCTACCGGAGCACGTTACAAAAGTTGGTGAAGGCCTACCCCAACAGCCCCGAAGCCAAGGAAGCCCAGAAAATGTTGAAGGAAAGTCCTAAGCAAGCCGTCCGATAACCGCCCCGGCCCCGGCGGAGCTTCCCCGGGGGAAGCGGGCCGGCTGGCGACAGAAAAATCGAGGTAACCCGAACTCATGTTAAAGTGGCTGCGCAGATCTACGCGATCCTGGTTCATTTACTTGGCCATTGGGGCCATCGTGGTGGTTTTTATCTTCTTCGGCGTGGGCTCCTACGAATCGAGCCAAGCCAACCGGGCGGCCGAAGTCAACGGCGTCGTCATCCCTATGACCGAATTCAGTCGGCAATACAATGAGTTGGTGAAGCGATACCAGGAACGGACCGGGGGCGAGGTGACGCCTGAGATGATCAAGTCCCTGCGGCTTAAGGAGATGGCGCTGGCCCAGCTCGTTGAAGAAGCGTTGCTCCTCCAGGCCGCGCCGCGCCTGGGGCTGGAGGTCACCAATGCCGAACTGCGGCAGCATATCCAGAGCTACCCCTTCTTCCTGCAAGACGGCAAGTTCGACGAGAAGCGGTACTTCGCTTTACTGTCCCGGCACCGCCTGAGCCCCCAGAGTTTCGAGGCCCAGGAACGTCAACAACTTCTCCTGCGGAAGGTCGTTGAGGAAGTGACCTCCTTCGCCAAGGTCTCGGACGCGGAACTCCAGGAGTTCTTCCGGATGGCCAAAGAGGAGGTGGATGTTAACTACCTGGAGGTGTCCCCGGAAAAGTTCCTGGCGCGGGAAAACCCCGCGGACGATGCGGTGGCCCGCTATTACCAGGAAAATGAGGCGGAATTTCGCCTGCCGGACCGGGCCCGGGTGAATTACCTCATTCTCCGGCCCAAGGATTACCTCAACCGGGTCAAGCTCACCCCCACGGCCGTGGAAGATTACCTCAAGGAACATCAGGAGGAGTACACCCGGCCTCAGGTGATTCGGGCGCAACAGATCCTGCTCACCCTGCCCCCCAAGGCCAAGGACGCCGAGCGCCAGCAGGCAACCCAAAAGGCCCAGGCATTGATGGACAAGGCCAGGGCAGGGGAGGATTTCGCCGGTCTGGCCCGGGCTCACTCCCAGGATGCCGCCAGCCGGGATAAGGGCGGGGACCTGGGCTCGGTCCGCCGGGGCCAGAATGGCGCCGAATGGGATAGGGTCGCCTTTGGTCTCAAACCGGGAACCATGGGTTTGGCCGCCACCGACAAGGGGGTCTATCTAATCAAGCTGGAGGAAATCAAGGAAACGGAGCTCCTCCCCGACGCCGCCAAGCAGGTGGAGTCGCGTCTTAAGGAGGAGCAGGCCCGGCAACTGGCCAAAGACGCGGCCCAGAAGGCCCGGGAAGAGCTGTCCGGTGGTTCGTTGGCCCAGGTGGCGCAGAAATTGGGAGTGCCCCCCCAGGAGACCCCACTCATCGCCCTGTCAGGAACCGTCCCGGGGCTGGGAATGCAACCCGCTTTCAACCAGACCGCCCTGCGTCTTAAGCCCCAGGAGATCAGCAAGGTGGTGGAACTGCCCCAGGGGTTCGCCGTCCTTAAAGGCGTGGAACATCAAGCCGCGCACCTACCTCCTCTGGCCCAGATCAAGGACCGGGTGAAGGCGGCGTTGAAGAAAAGTCTGGCCCGGAAGCAGGCGGAACAGGAAGCCACCCGGCTGTTGGGGGAACTCCGGCAAGGCAAACCCTGGGGCCAGGTAGCGGCCGCCGCCGGCATAGCTGTCAAGAACAGTGGCTTTTTTACCCGGTTCCAGGGTTTTCTGGGACAGCGGCAGGCCGAGTCCATGACCGGCGCCGCGTTTCAACTTTCCCGGCAGCACCCCTATCCCGAGAAGCCCCTGTGGTTCCAGAACCAGTATTATCTGCTGGCCTTCAAGGCCCGGCGGGAGCCGAATGTCCAGGAATTTCAAAAAGAGCGGGACCAGATGCAAGCCCAGTTTCTTGACCAGAAGCAGCAGCTCCTCTTCGCCTCCTGGTTGGACGGGGAGCGCCGGAGCGCCAAAATCCAGGTTTTTGTCAAGTCTCAAGATTAGCCGGTTCCCCCAAACGGGCCCGAGGCGCTCATTTCCGGCGGGCGGGGCGGCGTCAGGTCGCGGGGGCAAATTTGTCTCGGATTCGGCGCTTCAAATGTGATAAAATGGACTCCGGGAGAGATAGAGTAACTGTCGGCATTTGAGGGTTTTAAGACGTGTTTGCCAATATATCCGAATAGTTTTCTTCCCGGCACTGGCCATCGAGAGGAGATAATATGTTCCAATCTGTGATTAACTTTCTAAGCGCCCCTTTCACCGAACTCATCATTTTCGTTCTGCTCGCGGCGTATTCTGTCATCCACCGTCATGACCGGCGAGGAATCAGTTTGCTGAAGGTATTCATCCTATTGATTATCTTCATCTATTTCGCCTGGATGCCTATTGTCTGGCCATCCCTGATTCCCGCGTCGATGCTCACCCTCAGCGTTTTCGGCATGTTTGTCGTCAACTTCTACTTTCTTTACAGCCTGATCCTGGCCCGCATCGAACGGCCGTATCGCGAGGCCCTGGCCAATCTGGTCCGGGAACCGAAAAAGCACGAGATTTTCCGTGACATCTGGAGTTCAGGCAAGAGATTCTATTATTATTCTTATATCTTTCAATCTCTGGTCAGCGGCGTCAACCCGTTCCACTTTCTCAAAGATATCGCCAATGATCGGGTGCGGGACGATATCAAGGATGCCTTGCGCCATTTGGGAGTGGAAAAGAAGCTGATCTCACTAGCGCTGATGGTAGGGTTCATGAAGAACCGCCTGGCCGCTGATGGAAACCTGCCCGCCGATTTTAAAGAGGTGATGGGAAAAACCCTGGATGATCTGGAGAAACATCCCTGGCTCGAGGAACAGGTCAACGAATTTCTCCGCATTGCCACTGAATCCCCCGAAGACTTGCATTTTCCGGAATGGATGTCAGCCTTTGAAAACAGCGTCACCGGGAAGAAGTAGCCCCGGCCCACCTTCCCAAGGCGTTGGACATTACTACTCATCCTGAACCCCACAGTGCCGCCGTCATCTTGGGCCGGTCCCCTGCGGTCCGGCCCTCGGCGCATCGGGCCCTGGCCGCTCGGGACCGGCTTCTCGCCGGCTATCCCCTCTGGGAAGCCTGGCGCCAGCAGGCCCGGGCCAGCAAAACCGAGGCCGTGGCCCGGCTGGATGAACTCCTGGATGATTTGGAGCGGGCCGTGACCGCCTGGGGAGGCCGGGTGCTCCGGGCCCGGGATGCCGCCCAGGCCCGCCAGCTTATCCTCGACGTGGCCCGGGAACACGGGGTCAAGACGGTGGTCAAGGCCAAGTCCATGACCACCGAGGAAATTGGCCTCAATCCGGCCCTGGCCGCTGCGGGCCTCCAGGTCATGGAGACGGACCTGGGGGAGTTTATTGTCCAGCTGGCCGGCCACCCCCCGGCCCATCTCACCGCCCCGGCCCTCCACCTGAATCGCCACCAGATTGCCGACCTATTTGCGGCCCACCTGGGACTCCAGTCCCCGGCGGAGCCCGAGGCCCTGGCCCGGCTGGCAACAACCTATATCAAGCCGCATTTCTTCGCGGCCCAGATGGGCATCACCGGGGTCAACTTCGCGACCCCGGAGGGCACTCTGGTCCTCCTGGAAAATGAAAGCAACCTGCGGTTCACCGCGACGCTCCCCAAAGTTCACCTGGCCCTGATGGGCCTGGAAAAAGTCATTCCCCGTTTGTCCGACCTCGAGGTCATGCTGCGGCTGTTGCCCGCCAGCGCCACCGGCCAACGCCTCACGGCCCTGGTCCACTTTATCCAGGGGCTCAAGATCCAGCCCCAGGGGAACCAAATCTTTTACCTGGTGATCCTGGACAACGGCCGGCGCCGCCTGGCTGCGGACCCGGAGTTGGCCGAGGCCCTATACTGCCTCCGCTGCGGGGCCTGCCTCAATGTCTGTCCGATTTTTCAGGTGGGCGCCGCCCACCTGTACGGCCGGGTCTATCCCGGGGCCATCGGCATCCTGCTGGCCCCGTACCTGGCCCCGGTGGGAGATATCTGCGATCTCTGCACCCAATGCGGGGCTTGTCAGGAGATCTGTCCGGTTGGCATCCGGCTGGCAGATAAGATCCGGGAACTGCGCCGGCGCAGCCGCCGCTTTCTGCCGCTCCGGGCCTTGACGACCGCGGCTGGGGCGGTGCTCAGCCGGCCCCGCTGGTACCGGGCTCTGGAGCCGGCCACGCGAGGGCTGGCCGTTCTCGCAGCCCGCCAGGGTTGGGGCCTTCCCGGGCTCCCGGCCCTATCCCCGGAGAGTTTCCATAAGCGACAACGGGACTGCCGGTGTAAGCCCCTCCTGGGTGACGAGGATCAGGGAAGGCCCCCTCGGCTGGCTTGCCAGGCACCCCGGTCCCTCGCACCTGACGGAGCTGAAGCCGGGAGGTTGGCGACAAAAGAAAATCCGGACCTCGATTCTCTCACCGCACTGTTGGCGGAACGGCTTGGGGAAGCCGGCAGTTCACTCGCAGAGGTTAAGGGCCCGGCCGACCTGGCCCGGCGGTTGGCCGGGCAAGCAGAGCCCTTGTGGCTGGAAGATCATCCCTGGCTGCGCCCGGTGGCCGGCGAGCTCGAAAAACTGGGGGTCAGGCCCCGCACGGCCCAGGCCGATTGGGCCCCCATGGCCGGCACCGCGGTAACTGTGGGT
Organism: Pseudomonadota bacterium; assembly: GCA_018897875.1. Taxonomy (GTDB): domain Bacteria; phylum Desulfobacterota; class Desulfobaccia; order Desulfobaccales; family 0-14-0-80-60-11; genus 0-14-0-80-60-11. The sequence continues at coordinate 11,379 of JAHIKF010000011.1, forward strand.
TTGGGGGCCATTCCGGAAACCGGGAGCGTCCTGGTTGATTCCGGCGCCGGACCCGGGGCCGTCCTGGGCTTTCGGGCCGGGAAACAGATCGTCCTGCTGCCCCGGCATAGTTCCCGCCTGAGTCTGGCCCAGGCCCTCAAATATGTCCGAGGCCGGGGACCGGGCCTGGTGAGCTGGCTCACCGGCCCCAGCCGGACTGCTGACATCGAAAAAGTGCTGGTGCTGGGTGCTCAGGGGCCTGTAACTCTTGAGATTTTCCTGTACCAGGAGGAGGCTTGATGGAGCCGGTGCCGACCGCTGAGCTCACCTTGCGAGTCAAAGCCTTGCAAGAAGCGCTGGCGCCGGCCGGCATCGGCCTGGCCCTTATCCGCCAACCCGCAGACCTGTTCTACTATGCCGGAACGCTGGTGGACGGGTTCCTGGCGGTGGCCCCCGAGGGGCAGCCATCACTTTTGGTGCGCCGGCCCCACCATCAAGACCACTCGACTCCGGGCCCTTGGCCCCGGGTCCTGTACCGGGATTTAAAGGAACTTCCCCAGATCCTTGGCCAAGCGGGACTGGAACCCCGGGGCGCCGTGGCGCTGGAGTTGGATGTCATTCCTGCCGCCTTGTTCCGGCGCATACAGGAGCAGCTCTTTCCCGGACAGTCCATCATCGACCTCTCGCCTTTGATCCGAATCCAGCGCATGGTCAAGAGCGCTTACGAGTTGACCCAATTACAGCGGGCTGCGGCCATCCTGGACCAGGTCCATGCAGAGGTGCCGGCGCTTCTTAAGCCGGGCATGTCCGAACTGGAGTTGTCGGCGGCCCTGGAATACCGCCTGCGGCTCCTGGGGCACCAGGGTTTAGTGCGGCTGCGCAACTGGGAACTGGAGCTCTATTATGGCCACGTCCTTTCCGGCGTCTCAGGATTGCTGGCGGCCTATACCGACACCCCCAGCGGCGGCCCGGGGTTCAGCGCCGCCTTCCCCCAGGGGCCATCTTTGAAAAAACTGGCCCCTAACGAGCCCATCAGCATCGATCTGGCCGCCTGCGTCAACGGCTACGTGGTGGACATGACCCGGATGTACGCCCTGGGGTCCCTGCCGTCGCAGGTCTGGGAAACCTGGGAGGCGGTGGAGGAACTCTACCGGCTCTTTACCGCCACAGCCAAGCCCGGGACCAGTCCAGGGGAGATTTTCCACCTTCTTTGGGACGCCGTCCGGACCCGGGGCCTGGCGAACTTCTTCATGGGGCTGGGCGCCGACCGGGTCAGTTTCCTGGCCCACGGGGTGGGCCTGGAATTGGATGAATACCCCCTCATCACCAGCCGCTTCCCCTACCCCCTGGAGGCCGACATGGTGCTGGCCTTTGAACCCAAATTTTTCCTGCCGGCAATCGGCATGATCGGGCAGGAGGATACCGGCCGCATCACCCCCGCCGGGGTGGAATGGCTGACCCACAGCCCCCGGGGGATCACCATCGTCTGAACCATACGAGGGGTTGTAGTCTTTTCGGCATTGCGCCATCCGAATGGGGCGCCGGATTGCCGGGTGGCATAGCACAATATTTTGGTGCTTCTTGGGTGGAGCCGGTTTAATTTTCACTCGTCACGGGTACAATAATAATATGCCGCGATCCAATCGCCTTCATTTCTGGGTCATCTTGACGTTGCTGGGGTTTTTTCTCGCCGGTGCCCCTCCCGGACCGGCCTGGGGGGCCGAACCCGTGACTGTTTGGTCCGGGGCCCCCGACCAGAAAGCCGTGGCCCTGACTTTTGACGACGGTCCCTCCCCCGTCTACACCCCCCAAATTATGGCCCTGTTTAAACTGTACCAGGCCCATGGCACCTTTTTTGTCATGGGGCACCGGGTGGAGCAGTACCCCGGACTGGTGCAGGGGCTGATTAAGGCCGGCCACGAAGTGGGGAACCACAGCTTCAGCCATCCCCGTCTTACCAAAATTGCGCAGCTCTCCCGGGAACGGGAACTGGAGCGCACCGCCGTAGACCTGGACCTCCTGGGCTGCCCCCAGTCGGAAAGATTGTTCCGGCCCCCTTACAGCGCTTATGACGACCGGCTGAAGGCCTACCTGGCCCACACCCATCGGCGCCTGGTATTGTGGAGCATCGATTCCGGCGACTGGCAGGGGCTGGCGGCCCCGGCCATCATCAAGAACGTCTTGAGCCGGGTGCGGAACGGCGCCATCATTATTTTTCATGACAATAACGAAGATGCCCAGGCGGACCGCCATCCCACGGTGGAGGCCCTGAGAACTATCCTGCCGGCCTTAAAAGCCGCCGGCTACCGGATGGTCACCGTTTCAGAGCTTCTCCATCGCCATGGTTCTCCTTGCCAACCCGGGGAGGGCAAAGACTGAAACGGACCGCTACTTCCCCCAATGGCGGTGAGGTCCGCCGTTCCCGGCAGTCTCCCCTGAGCTAAGGCGGTACCGGCGCCCATGGAACGCACCACCAGATATACCTTACCTTCCTGGGTCGGCTCCCGGTTCTCACCGGGAGACTGGTATACCCATCTGGCCAAGCCCACCTTTAATCCCCCGGCCTGGGTCTTCGCCCCGGTGTGGACCCTGCTCTACCTGGTGATGGGCATCGCCGCCTGGCTGGTCTGGCGGCAGCGGCGAGTGGCCCGGGTAGCTCCGGCCCTGGCGCTGTTTCTGGTTCAGTTAGCGCTGAACGCCGCCTGGTCCTGGCTCTTTTTCGGCCGTCACCACATCGGCTGGGCTCTGCTCGACCTGGCCGCGCTGTGGCTGGCCATCGGCGCTACTCTCCTGGCCTTTTGGGCCCACCGCCCCCTGGCGGGCCTCCTCATGGTCCCCTATCTTCTTTGGGTCAGCTTTGCGGCCCTCCTCAACTTTCAGTTCTGGCGCCTCAATGGCTAATCTTTCGTATCCCTGACAACAAGACGGATTATTCCCTTGAAGCCCTGCCTGAGACCAATTTGCAAACAAACGACAATTTTATTGTAGGGGCGGACCCATGTGTCCGCCCTGAATTAAGGGCGCACACGCGGGTGCGCCCCTACAGTTCCGCATTTTTTGATTGCGACTCGGTATGAGACCGGGATTCCAGGCCCCTATGCCCCATGAGGATCAAACTTTAATCGGCACCGCAAGGCACTCTGCTCCTTATTTTCTTGGGCCTTCAAGCGAAAGTTGATAGGGGTGAATCCCTGCATTTACATTGATGGGATGCCTCATCAGCCAGCAAGCAGGAGGATACCCTCCCAAGAAGAAATGGCGAAGATTATCCTGGCCGCGGGTGAGCAGCGGACCTTCTTCCTGGCCCTGTTCTCCCTGGCCGGCCGCTTGGGGGAAATTAATAACCTCAAGTGGGAGGATGTGAACTTCGAGAAGCGGCAGGTCACCCTCTGGACCCGGAAGGGTGACGGAACCCCCCGGGCCCAAGTGAAACATCTGAACCCGGAACTTTACCATGAATTAAAGCTGCTCTGGGATCGTAAGGCGGGGACGTGGGTTTTCCCAAACCCGGAGACCGGCGAGCCTTATCGGAACCGGCGCAAGCAGATCCAGAACGCCTGTAAGCTGGCAGGCGTTCCCTATTACTCCTGGCATTGCATCCGGCACCATGTGGCCTCACTCTTGGCCGACACCCACAAGGAGAGCTTGCCCACCATCCAGAAAATGCTCGGACATCAGAACGTAACCACCACGGCCAGGTATGTGCAAAGCTTGTCTCAGGACGTGGTGGAGGCAGCGGAAAAGTTGAAAGTCACACAATTGGCCCGCACGAATTAAAATATCAAATGTGCTAAGCGGTGGTAGTCCCAACGGGACTTTGATTTGTGAAAATGTGCATCTATATACCTAAATAATTTCAAGGGCTTGGACAGAAGGCCCGTGGTTAGTTGACATAATAAGGCGAAAGTTTCACCCCAGTTCGGGCCCCCCTTTTGGCCCAAAAATGGAATTTTCAACAGACCATATGTTCACAATAAATCTGGAATCGTAACCAGAGATTTCTGGCAAAGGAGGTCGAATTATGCCATACCGGGACCCGGAACAACAGAGGACTTACAACCGGGAGTATAAGCGGCGGCAACGGGCTGCCGCGCCCCGGTCAATCCCTGGTCAATCCCCTATGCGCAAGGCTTACATCTGCCCTGGGGCGCCTAATTAACGGCTGCCCGGCATCACCTTCAAGGGAGGCCTCTATATCACCAACTGACCAGTAGAACAGGCGATAATCGAACAGGACCCACTTTACGGCAGGGATATTTTCAGCTGGAGAATGGAGCCTTAGGAACACTTCCTTTGGAATATAATCCTCCGTTATGTCAGAGCGTGAATATTGAAAGAAAGCCGGAAGATGGGAAGGCAATGGAAGATGCCGGGGTGTATGACATAGCCAGGGGCGGCATGGTCCTCCATGTCCTTCTGAAAGACCTTAAGGTGGCGGGCTATGGCTGGCCGGGGCGTAGCGGAAAGATTGATCTCCAGGGGGATCAGCCGGAGGACTTGACAGAAATTCCCCGGTTGCTATAGTATCACTAAGTAATAACCATTAATCAAGAGGTGCATGTTGAGACTCACAAAATTAATTTCCATCTCTATAATGCCTGACTTCCTTCGGGAGGTTGAAAAAGTGGCCAAAGAGGAAAACCGCACAAAAAGCGAGCTGGTCCGGGAGGCTCTGCGCCGCTACATTGCAGATAGGGAGTGGGAGAAGTTAACTCGTTATGCCCGGGAAAAGGCCGCCGAAACAGGCATTAAAACAGAGGAGGACATCCAGCAAAGTTTTTAGATGACGGCAAGGTGTTGACCATTAATGACGCCAACCGCTATCTGCTCTTAGAACTGCCCGACACCTCATTGCCGCCGGCGACGGAAGAAATCTGTTTTCATCTGCAATCCAAGGGCATAACTCCCATCATTACCCATCCTGAGCGGCACATGATCATACAAGAGATGCCCTACAAGCTCAAGCGATTGATTGACTTAGGCTGCCTGGTCCAGATGACCGGCAACAGTCTGACCGGTTGGTTTGGCAGGGGAGTAAAAAAGATTTCTCGACAATTTGTTAAGCTGGGGTACGTTCACCTGCTGGCCACCGATACCCACGACCCGAAGCGGCGTCCTCCGGTGCTGAGCCAGGCGGTCACTGAATTATCGCGTCTGATAGGGGAAAAGCGCGCCCAGGCAATGGTCAACGACATTCCACAGAAAATTATCGCCGGTGAACCTTGCTTCTAAGAACTCGGGGCCATGACTCTCTTTCCTCTACCCCTTAACCCCTGACCTATCCCAAATTTTTTTCCGGGTCGGGTCAAGCCCCAAAAAATTGCCCAATTTCCCCTCTCGCCTTGCTATAATAACTTAAAGCGTCTCAGATTGAGCCCCAAGACTTCTCATCATCACCGATCTCTATTCCGGGTGGCAAAGAAAAACATGCGGTTGGTAATTCCTTATGCTGTAACGATTTTCCTGTTTTTGGGCTCGGCCGTCATGGGTGTCTCCGGGTGTGCCGAAACCAACCGGTTGTCTCCATCCCAGGAGGTTGGAGCCTTTTTTGTGGCCGGCAAGGAAGCCCAATACCTGGCACTCCAATGTCCCACGTCCGGTTCCGTGGATCTATCCGCCTATGCTCACCTGACGGGGGTCAAATATCCTCGCACTTTCCAGGTCGATGTCTTGAGGGAACCGCCATCCAGGCCCTATAAAGCCTTTGCAGTGCTGGAATACGACCCGGCGCCTCAAGCCAAACCTGAGGAGGTGGCGGCCAGGCTTACGGATAAGGCCAGGGAAATCGGCGCCGATGCCATCATCCTCTGCCAAACCAGTCCGGACCAGAAACTTCCCGGGATACCGTCGACGGCAAAAATGCAAGCCGTGGCCATCAAGTATATAGTGACGAGTACGCCAACTAAGCGAAATAATTCCTGATCCTCTCAAGACCCCGGTTTCTATTTGAGGGTCCCGGCCGCAAACCAGGGGCGAGACCCAGGAGCGCACATAACCTGATGATAAAAGATTTGTTCGAGAAATCAGTCCTGATTTTTGGCTGCGGCAATATCCTGTGGGGCGATGACGGGTTTGGGCCCGCCGTCATTGAGAGGCTGAAGGAACACTACCGCCTCCCCGCCAATGTCCTGGCAATGGATGTGGGAACCAGCATCCGGGATATTCTGTTTGACTTGGTTTTGAGCGACAAGAAGCCCGAGAAGCTTTTCATCATCGATGCCGTGGAATATCCCGACCGGAAGCCGGGAGAGGTCTTCGAAATCCCGGTGGAAGGGATACCGGACAAAAAAACCTCCGACTTCTCGCTGCACCAATTTCCCACGGTCAACATGCTCCAGGAGCTTAAGGAGCATAGCCGGATAGACATCAAGATCATCGTGGCGCAGGTTGAAGGCATCCCGGATGAAGTGCAGCCGGGTCTGTCACCGGCCATGACGAGCGCCATCGACACCGCTTGCCTGCGCCTCATGGCGGCTCTCTCGGGAGAGGGGCCGGGATGAGCCGTTGCCCTCGCCCCGGGATGCCCTAGCCCTCTTTGATCAGCTGATCCCGCCTCCCTCTGCCCTATCGAGAATTGTAGGGGCGGTTCGCGAACCGCCCCTACGGGGATTGCCATCATAAAGCCAAAATTACCTTTATGACGGCAACTTGGTTTTATTCCCACCTCAGTTCGATGCCCTCCACACCCCGGCCTCCCTGAACCGGGGTCACGGCGCCGCACCGGGGGCACTCCACCAGCGGGGACTGGTCGTGGGGGTCCACTGCCCCCTGGGGCAGCGGTCCCTGATAGCCGCATGAGGCGCAGGTCAAAGTCACCAATTCAATCGTCAGGTTCAGCCGGGATTGCGCCAGGGGCGTCCCCTTGACCAAGACCTCATAGGCTGTCCGGGTGGCGGCCTCGGAATGCACCGCCAGGGCCCCCACTCTCAAGACCACCTCCAGCGAACTGTCGTCCGGGGGGTTCTCCACCTTTTTGAGTTCCGCCAGGATGTGGGCGATTACCTGTTCCATTAATGAATATTCATGCAACTTTGCCGACACCTCCCCTTATTGCCTCAGGTTTCTTCAGAAACCCCAGGTTGGTACCACTCACCCGGTCAGCCATACCATATTTATCCCCGGGAAGCGAAATATTTTGCCTTTCTTGCACCCGGAGACCTTCCAGGCAGTTGCTCATGGGCCTATCGGCCCAGCCGTAAAACATGAAAAGTCAGGTAGGGCGGGCGTCCTCGCCCGCCACTCAACTGGATTGACGGTGCGTAGAACGCACCCTACGAAAGACTTTTCAGGACAGTCATCATGGCGGGCAGTGCCAGCCCTACAGGTAACTTTTCGGAGCCCAACATCCTGGCTGGCTTTTCAACTTAAAACAGAAAACGGAAAACAGAAAACTTTTCAGCACAAAGATTCCCGGTCCCGCCTGGGGCAACCAGGAACCAGCCCCAACCGTTGACACAGCCCCAACCGGTGCCTTGCAAAACCGGACGCCCCCATTATAATAAAGTATGCCTTCCGGGGCACGGCTTCTGATCACCAGGCGCGCCAAATTTCGGCGCCGGAGGAAACATGACCGACGACCCCCAGGTCACCATTTCCCGCAAGCAGGTGGCCATCCGCCTGCTCTACACGCTCCTGTATGTGGCCATCTTCGAGCTGGTAAAAACCATTGTCCTTTTGATCACCCTGTTCGAATACTTTTTCCTGTTGCTCACGTTGCGACACAACGAGCCCGCCAGGACCTTCGCCAACAAGGTGGCCACTTACGGGTACCGGGTGATGCGCTACCTGACCCTGAATGAAAACCAGCGCCCCTTTCCGTTCTCTGACTTCCCCGCCGAAATCGAACTTCCCGACGAGGAGGTCAGCTTCGATTGAGTGGCGGGCCAATGGTGCCGCCCTGATCTCCATGGCGCCAAGACGGCTGGGGCTGCCAGGCCTCAGCCTGATCGGTTGAGCCGGGTATAGGGCCCCCATCCGCCTCCGTGGCCGATCATCTGGTGTGGGAGCGACCCGCGGCGGAGTGCGGCAAAAAACACCAGCGCAAACAACGTCCCATCCGTGACAAAGAAAGCCGCAAGTGGCTCCACAGTTTGGAGAAAACCGCACAACTGCAACAAGACCAGCCCGAAGTGCATCGGGTGAATATCGCCGATCGCGAGGGCGACATCTATGACTATTTCGTCACGGCCCGGCGTCTTAAGATCGACGTCCTGGTGCGGGCCGCCTGGCCCAAGCGGACGGCGACCACCTGTGGGATCATCTGGCCGCGGCGGCGGTGGCCGGAGAGTTGGACATCGATGTGCCTCGCCAAAAAGGCAAACCGGCTCGCCGCGCCGTCCTGGCGGTGCGATACCGCCGGGTCTCTCTGAAACCGCCCCGGGGCCGCTATAAGGAA